>DASRZD010000069.1:0-2509 GCA_035686805.1 Armatimonadota bacterium | reverse complement strand
ATCATCTCATTGCACTCAGCGACGCTTATCCCCATCGGCTTCTCGGTCAGGACGTGACGGCCGCTCTTGAGCGCAGCGACAACTACTTCCTTATGGACATAGTTCGGGGTCGCCACAAGGATCACATCGAGGTCATTGCGTTCGAGGAGCTTGCGGTAGTCATCGTACCTCTCAGTGCCCTCGCACATGCCGCAAGCTGTATCGAGGCGGTCCTTCTGAATGTCGCAGAGAGCGGCGATCTCGTACTCGGGCATCTTGTTGAGCACCTTGATGTGCTGCCAGCACCGCTTGCCCGTGCCGACGAGCCCCCAGCGAATCTTCCCCTCCTCGCCGACGGCTCTACCGGCCAGCATGACTCCCAGCGTGCCCAGGCCTGCCTGCTTCATGAACTCCCTCCTCTCCATAACCTCCTCCTACTGGACGCTGTATGTTTTCTGAAGCCGCGGCGACTCGGTGCGTGTGTGAAGCACGAACACGCCGTCATCCCCATGCTGTTTCAGGAACAGCGCGACCTTGTCTACCAATTCGTCGGTCTTCTCCTTAGGCTCTTTTGCTGCCTTGCTCTTCTGGACGTCAATATCCAGCCTGGCATACTCGATCATCAAGAGCATGCGCTCGATGTTCCGCGCGATTCCCGGATCGGTCGCTCGCGACTCCGCCGTCCGCAGATTCTCCGCCGACAGATCGAGCTTCTCCTGGGCTTTGGTCAGCTCATCAACGGTCTTGAGCGAAGTGCCTGGTATCCCGCATGCATGGCGGACGACATCCTCCAGCACGGCATATGTGCTCATCGCCGCCTCTGCCGACGATCCGAACCGCGCCTCGGCGAACTTTTCGATCAATGCGTCCACATTCACCGACGGATTCCACCCAAGGTTGCCGAGGACGTAATGGTTCAGCTCGTAAGTGAACCAGTCCCCCGGCTCGGCATAGGAGGATATGCCCTGAGTGGGGATCGTACCGTAGAACTGCAAGTCCTTCTGCATATAGTGAGGGATCAGATTCGGGAGCGACTTCCATGCGTACTTCCGATAGTAGGAATAGATGCTGATGTCGCCATCGAATTGCTTCCGCCAGGCCGTCAGCTCCTTGACGTACATCGCATTGATCTCTGAGGATTGATCGTTGATCTGGACCTCAAAGCACTGCTGGATCGGGCAGAAGTCCACGAGCACGCTCTTGTCCATTCTCTGAGTCACGGGCGGAGCGATGGCCTTCGCGTAGGCGATTATCTCAAGGCGAACATCCGGTCGAACCTTCGCCACCTGAGCCTTCACCTTGGCAAGGAGATAAGCCTGCTGATCGGCCGGGGCACCGATGGCCTTACACTTCGGGCACTCGCACCAGCTTGCGCCGTCCGGCGGCCAGAATGCGTATGTTTGAATCTCCGGACGACCCTTCAGGTATTCGAGGAAGTTGTTCACCAGATACTCGACCGCCTTGTCGTTCGAGAGGCAGAACACCCGATTCTGACCCTCCTGGCGCTTGCCATCCGCACCCATCCCGAACCAATCGGGATGCCCCTCAAAGAGCTTCCCATCTTCCATTTTCGCATTGAGGAAGTTCTGGTACCCGTGCCCACCGACCTCGATAACCAGGTCTCTCTTCTGCAGCTCGGGAGTGAGCGCTTCCCGCCAATTGTCCCATTTTACGACCCCTCGCCCCGAGTAGTTGGTCGGGATGACTAGCATGTTGAACCGCGCTTTCGGCATCCATTCGACCATCTGCGCGAGGTTCTCGGCGTTGTGGGAATGGCCCTCCTCCACATAAAGCTTTCGGATCGAGAGAGCGGGCTTCTCGACTATCGGCTGAGATAGGTCAATCGCCAAATCCCTGGATTTGGGAACGAACTCGGCGACTCCCTGATAATGATTGAAGTTCGGCGCGAGCCACCTGCATCCGAGGCGATCTAGCAGGTCATACACTGCATAGAGCGTCGAGCGCCCGCGTCCACCTTCAATGTAGATCGTCGCCCCGTCAGCGCGGATCCGATATCCCTCGCCGATGATCGCTGGATCGGGAGCAATGATAATCGCTTTCCTTGGCGCGATGTCGTCACTCAGCGGTAGTATCGCCCCAGACATCTGCTCGATATACTTACTCAGCTCGTTCGCCGCCAGTATCTCGGCCGGCGACGCATTCTTCGAAGTCGCGATGACATAATCGCTTTTCCCGTTCTCGACTATCTTCATACTCTCAGCCTCCAGGCGGCAGGCAATTGCCAGAATCGCCAAAACCAGTATTCCTCGCATGCTTGCACCCCCATTGGTCTATTACTATCTTATTAAGACGATTTGCCCGAAACTCCTTCACCGCTTGACACGATAACGACCCCTGGTATAATAGCATCATTATGCGCTACTACCTTGCATTGACGCTCATTCTCCTCTCTTGTTCACTTGCGCTGGCCGAGTCGGAGGCTTTGTCTGGCCACACCATGACTTTATCACCCGGCCACGGACTCGTCTGGACCGGCAAAGAATGGTCCACCCAGCGTCCGGTTTACTGT
>DASRZD010000068.1:0-6503 GCA_035686805.1 Armatimonadota bacterium | reverse complement strand
CAAGGGCAAATAGCCGGAATCGGCAACTCATCATGGTGACAGCCTACTCACCGACCTGTTTCAGGTGTGCCCGGATCATCCAGTCGAAGATGCCGTCATCGCCTACGTCGTAGACGAAAGACCACGGCAGCGCCGATTTCGAGTGGAACTTCGGCTTCCGCTCGTAGTTCATGTAGAAACCCTTGGTGTACGTAGCGTCGAAGTAGATGCAGACGTAGAATCCCTCAGGCACGGGCACTGGGTCGAAATCGAAGCGATACCACTTGTTGTCACCCTTTTCAAGCTTGGCATACGGTTCCTGAATCTCTTTGATAACGCTGAAATCAGCATCAAGGATGAAGATGGAGAAGTTATCCTTGGGCGGTATGTCGGTGCCATAGCGGGAACCGAACATGCTCACCCCATCTACGGCCCACTTCCCGGGCGGGGTCTTGAACATTATGGCATGTCCTGAGCCGGTAGTGCTACGCTTCCCGTCGCTCTTATCCTTGTCGTATTTCAAAGTGATTCCCGTGGCATCGGGCTCTTGGATCAGCCCTTCGGTGGTCTGGTCGCTGATCTCGCGACTGGCCACTCGCCACTCGACCTTGGGGACGATCAGGTCTTCGGAGAACATCTGACTAGCCTTCTCGTCACCGCTCCTTTTCACCAGCGCGTCAATGAACAACGGCATGACATCTTTGCCGTATGGCTTCCCGGCGAGGGCCTCGTTCATCGAAGCGAATACAGTCGCCAATCCATACTTCTGCTGTGCCTGGTAGAACGCTGCGGAGGCCTTGGTAGTCGGATCCTTCAGCGCCTCAGGATCGGACGCCGTCTTCTCCAGTCTCTTCAGGCCATCCTCTGAGTAGTCATACTTCACCGGCCAGATATTCTTGCCCAGCTTCTTGTAAACCTCATCGGTGACAGCCGACCCGGCATAGTGCGCCCATCCTTCCGCCACTCCCTTGGGGAAGCCCAGCATGCGTGCCCGCCTGTACATGGCAATGTGTCCCAATTCGTGGCTAATGCCGTAGATGTTCCAGACGCCGCTCTCCTGGGGAGGCGCGAGATCGGCCTCGGACTTGATGGTGAGGAACATGGTGGACTCACCATCGGTCCAAAGATTCGTCCTCCCACCGCTCACTCGCTCGATCCTGACGGTTACCACATCCGGCATATCAGCCTTGAGTTCGTTGGCGTAGATATCCCGAGAAGTCTCCGCAATCTTGAGGACCGCCTTCGCCCACTTCGGATCAACCCAGGCATACTCCACGACGGCATGCTTGGACTGGATCGTCTTGAAGTCCGACTCCTTGGGTTCCGGGATCTCAGGAGTAGTCCAGGTGGCGATAATCTGCTTGACCCCCGAATCCAGCATAACACGGTTGATACCGTTCTCGTCCTTTAGGAGTAGCGACTTACCATCCGGCGCCCAGGCCAGGGGCATCCAACGGTCGGAAACCTTCCGCTTGCCGGAACCGTCTGAGTTCATGACCCAAATCTCATCCTCGTCTACCTTGGCGGTATAATCAGACAGCTTCATCAGTTTATGCCTGCGGCGGTATGCGATCTGACTCCCATCCCTCGACCAGCGGGGATCTATCGCGCCTGACACCTCCCAGGTATCCGCTTCCTTGTCACTCACATTCACCGGAGCATCAGTCAATGCGACCGATGTCTTGGATTCCACGTCGGTCTTGACAATGCTGCCATCTATGGGAACGCCAGCGTACCAACTGCCGCCTTTCACGATGTTCCCTGTATAGGCGATCCATTTGCCGTCGGGCGACCAGCGCGCCCCCACTCCCTTGACGCCGAGATCGGTCGTGACGGCGGTTGCCACGTCCACTACCTTGAGCTCATAGTTGTTTCCATAGCCTCCCTTGCCGTAGACAATCTTCGTGGAATCCGGCGACCATTCGACATAGGACTTCACGAGATCGTCGCTCAGCTTCTTCACCTCACCGGTTGCCGTATTGAGGGCAAAGACGCCGGCCTTGCGGACGTCTTTGCGAATTGCATTGAAAGCCACCCATTTGCCGTCGGGAGATATGGATATCGTGGCCCAGTAGAAGTTATCCGTGAGCGAGAGGGTTCGGCGCTTGCCCTTGCCGATGGGGATGATGTGGATTCGGTTGACGTCGAATTTGCTCAGGGCCAAGTGCGATTTGTCATACCAGGAGACGTTCCAGTACTCAGGCATTGAGGCGACCTGCTTCCGATCTGAGCCATCGAGCTTCGAGACCCAGACCTGAGTGACCGGGCCACCGAAATCATCGTAGCTCGGCACGGGATAGGCGATTCGAGTGCCGTCCGGTGAGACGGCAAAAGTGCTGGATCTGAAGCGGGAATCCACCTTCGGCTCGTCAGCGGCGAGGACAGTACTCAGCGCCAGCAAAATGCAAAACGCGTACAGTGACTTACCCTTCATTACAGTTCCTCCTTGACCCAGTCTCCGAAAAACAGAAGATCACAATGATATTAACGGAAAACGGCAGTGTTTCGTTTCGGTCGGAGCAGAAAAAAGGCACACACCGATTGCGGCATAGAGGGGTTCTATTGAGACGGTGTCTTGCTGCGTGACGAATTGCGTGCTCTGCGCTTGGCAGGCTGCTTGAGGAGGGACCGTACATTAGCCTCCTTTTCCAGTCTCTCAGCAATCCAGAGTTGAATTAACGTTTGATACGGAACGCCGAGTGTCTTAGCTCGGCGCTTCGTTCGCTCAAAGACCTTCTGTGAGACACGAAGCGATATCTGCTGTGTGGGTCTCCCAGCCCGCTTTTCCCTCGCCTTGGAAGCGTCAATCTCCACAACACTGTCCTCATCGAGGAATTCCACGGCGCCGTGTTGATCCCAGAAATCCAGCTCCTCCTCAACTGACTTGAACTCAGGGATATTCGTCTCTTGGTTCTTCATATTTTGCTAGCATACACAATGTATACGCATGAACTATACCACGTTCTGCTCTATTGTCAAGCAATGGGTATGCATGATCAAAAAGCGGAAGACTCCTAGGAGTCTTCCGCCTGTGCTTGGTGGCCCGTAGGGGATTCGAATCCCTGATCCCCTGGCTGTGTGCTCGCATCGGGGGCGGATACTTCCGTGCCTGGCAGCAGATGCTCTTTTTGCTCGTTGCCCGGAAGAACCAGACACCATTCCCATGTCTTGTCGGACCATTGCAGACTAGTTTCATTGGCTCTGAACCATTCAGAGTCTCTTATAGTCGTTTCCGTCCGTTTCAGAGGCTCTCGGAGTAAATCAAAACACTCTGACGAGCGTGCAAAGGCATGATAGTAGCTTTCATCATGTCCTCCTGCAAGAACTACAGGCACTATATCTGCTGCAGTCTGAAACCATTTGTAACCATACTTACCGAAATCCGCAGGGGGATGGAGAAAGAGATCCCGCAATCGTGCTTCCGATTTGTTATCCACCCCTAGATAGAGCATTGGCTGGTCAACGATTAGCAGATCTTCGATAAGTAACTGACCATCCTTATCATGGACCATCAGGTCCTTGGCGGTAAATCTCGGAAAGTATACCCCATGCGGGGCGTCGTATTCGGCCCAGACAGTCAAATGAGAGTAAACGCCAACGTGTGTAAGGACGAAACGGTTGTCAGGATAATACGCTGAAAAAGTCTTGTACTGATCATCACAGCATGGATCAAGGCTCATGTGAGCGGCACAAGGCAAAGAGGAAACCACATTGCGGAGGAACGTGATAACCGGGTCCTCCAGGGACTTCGGGTTTCTGTTCACATCGCCAATCCGAAGACCAAAGACATTCAGCGTGAACAGTTCATTCCACCGGTCTTCCTTGGTGCGTATTATGTCCATCAGATAGCCCTTCCGTATGGTCTGCAGAGCAGAATCGCTGCTTAAACATTTTCTGGTGCATGACAAGACATCTATGAACAAAAAGCGGAGCACTTTCCAAGGAAGTTACTCCGCCTTAAACTGGTAGCCCGTAGGGGATTCGAACCCCTGATCCCCTGGCTGAGAACCAGGTATCCTGGACCGCTAGACGAACGGGCCGCGCCATTCGGAAAATTCGAAATCCGAAATTCGAAACGATCGGAACTCGAAATCCGAAATTCGAAACTCCCGGATATTGAAGCTCGGTTATTATATCATTCCGCCGAGCCATTGTCAATCAATTTCAGCACACCATACCCAAGCTTGAGGGTTTATGAACCGCCCGCCTTGAGGGATACCACTTATCGGGAGGCGGTTTTGGAGAAGTGTGGAATGGGGCCGCTTGGGCCGCTGTTCACCGATCTGTATGAGCTTACGATGCTGGCCGGCTACTATGCTTGCGGAAAGCAGGATCAGCCTGCGGTGTTCGAGTACTTCTTTCGCAAGCTGCCTCAGCACACAGGGTTCGCGGTCTTTGCAGGGCTCGATGATCTTCTGGATGACCTCCAGGACTTCCGATTCTCCGAGAGCGATCTGGAGTATATTCGATCCATCGGAATCTTTCCCAAGGACTTCCCCGATCAGGTACGCAACTTCCGCTTCGCCGGTGATCTATGGGCGCCGCCGGAAGGAACGCCTGTCTTCCCATACGAGCCCGTCGTGCGAGTTCATGCCCCTCTTGCCCAGGCCCAACTCCTCGAGACCCTGCTCCTTTGCAGGCTGAACTACCAGACGCTGGTCGCCACAAAGGCCGCGAGGGTCCGATTCGCCGCTGAGGATGATCCCATCATGGAGTTCGGCCTCAGACGCGCCCAAGGGCCCGACGGCGGAATGAGCGGCACGCGGGCGGCAGTGATCGGTGGGTGCGACTCGACCTCCAATACCCTCGCGGGCAAGTGCTTCGGAGTCCCGGCGGTAGGCACTCAGGCGCATAGCTGGATCATGTCATTCCCCTCGGAGCTGGAGGCATTCCGAGCGTACGCAAGCGTCTTCGCCGATCACTTGATCCTTCTTGTGGACACGTATGACACTCTGACAAGCGGCGTTCCGAACGCGATCACGGTGTTCAAGGAGCTTCGGGCGAAGGGCTGGAAGGGCCGGCCGGGCATACGCATTGACTCGGGCGACCTGGCGAAGTTAAGCAAGGCGGCTTATCAGATGCTCGCCGAAGCCGGGTTCGAGGACACGCTGATAGTGGCATCGAGCGAGCTGGATGAGAACCTCATCGCCGAGATCAAACGTCAGGGGGCCAAAATCAACGTTTGGGGCGTAGGCACTAAGTTGATGACCGGTGGCTTGGAGCCTGCGCTCGGAGGGGTCTATAAGCTGGCCGCGATCCAGCAGGACGGCGTATGGGAGGCGAAGTTCAAGATTTCGGACAATCCTGAGAAGACGACCGACCCGGGAATCAAGATGCCGATCCGTTTCTTTGATGAAAACGGTTACATCGCTGGAGACGTGATGTTCTCGCAGGATGATGAATCATGGAAAGAAGGCGAAGTCATTTCGCACGACCGCATGGTCTTCGGGCAAGTCTATACTTTTCCTAGCCATTATGAGCGTAGGCCCTTGCTGAGATTGGTTATGCGAGGAGGCAAGCGTCTTGAGCCCAGGCGCAAGCTGACGGAGATTCGCGCCTTCGCCCAGGAGCAGGTCGCGCACGTGCCCCCCGAAACCAGGCGTCTAGTGAACCCTCAGGTTTACTGGGTCGGCCTGAGCGAGGGATTGGCGAAGCATAAGCATGAGGCAATCGAGGACTTCTGGAAAGGACGAGACGAACGTCGAACGGCTATCGTTCGTGCAGGTGCTTCACCTTGTGCCCTTCGCTCCGAAGAACATTCTTGATGCTGACCCACCAGGTGCGCAGAGGGTAGGTGTGCTCGGTGATGAGTCTCGCGTGCCGGAGGTTCTCCAGAAACTCCTGGGGGGTTCGAAAGTCGGCCATCTCGTTCGAGCAGAGCCCGATCGCATCCAGATAATGCGCATCGCTGCCGGCAGCACCGACTTTTCCACGACGCCTGGCAAACGCGGCCGCAAAAGCATTGAAGACAGGGAGGTTCGCCTTGCCGTTGAAGACCTCGATGATGTCCACCATGTCCATCACTTCCATGAGGGCATGCCGCCTCAGGCGGTGGAACTTGAACGGATCGAAGGGATGAGGGATATAGACCAGACCGCCCTGAGCCTTGATCTGCTCGCAGGTCTCTATGGGACTCAGGAAGTGCTCGATCTCGTGCTTCAGAAACAGACCGGTGATCTCCCCGCTAGTGGTGCGGATCTCCTCGCCGATTATGAGGCGCAGATCGGGAGTCAGCGCCTTTAGCGCGAGCGCCCCGGCAATGGTATCATGATCCGTGACTCCCAGGACGTCTATCCCCTGCTCACGGCAGTAACCGGCGATGTCCTCCGGCCTGGTTTCGGCGCAGGCGGAGTACAACGTATGCACGTGCAAGGCGACCTTTATCCGGGGACTATCAGACTCAGGCATAACACGCCTTACTTTCGCCGAATCCAGTACTCGAACCTCCCTCGAATCACCGACACATTGACGCATGGTCCCGAACCTGCCATACTTATCCAAATACTTCATTCAGGCAGGCGGAA
>DASRZD010000067.1:0-8608 GCA_035686805.1 Armatimonadota bacterium | reverse complement strand
TTCACGAGTAGAAATCAGGTATATTGGCGGGGGAAACAGTGCGCGTCTGAAGGGAACATCAGTGCTCGTCCGCAGCGTCTAACACATGGCGTCCGCACGCGCGGTTGACAACTCGATCGGCGTACAGTACAATTGCGCTGTTGGACGTTCATGGCGCTTGCAGGAGGAGGCAGCACTATGTCTAGTGTGGCAGGGAAGAACAAGATTTGGCTGATCCCGCTCTGCATAATTGTAGTGGGGATAATATCCTTCTTTGGGTGGCAGCAGATTCACGCGCAACCGCCTCCGGCGATAGATCCGGCAACAGGAATGCCTGTAGCTCCCGCAGCGGCAGCCCCAGCAGCCCCTGCACCGTCTGCTGCCGAGCCGACGATGCCTCTCAGCGCCGTGGTTCAAAGCGGCATCAAGTCCTCGAAGACCAAGAACTGGGACGGCAGCTTTACTGAGATGCTGAAATTCAAGTATAAGACGATGGACAACCGCGTGCTGGCCGTTCTACTGCCGGCCACGTACAAGAAAGAGAAGATGACTCGGCCGGGCTGGGATACTCTATTCCAAGTATTCGATATGGGCTACGAGTACCAGCTCGAAGCGGTGGAGAAGGCGAGAGTTCCGAACATGTCGGCATTCAGCGCCCAGCTTCAGGAGATCCTCGGTACGGTTCCGGAGGGCACATCCTCCAATCCCAATCCCGCCCAGGGCGCACTGGATGCCGCAAAGACGATGCTTCCTGCTCTGTGGGGCGGCACGGTCTCGCTGCCGCCATTGCTGCCAGGTATGATGTGAGGGGATAATGCGTAATGAGTAATGCGTGATGCGTGATGAAGAGAGCCCGTTGGCCAGTGGCCGGCGGGCTTTTCTAGTTCGGCACTAAACAATGGTTGCGGCGAGCCGATAATAAACATTGGTAATTCCGGCTCAGCTAAGCAGTAAAGGCAGGGCTTTGTTGTGAACGCCGTCCCGAAAGGGAAAATCAGCTCCCCACTCAGGGGGATTGGTGAGTATCTTCGTCATTCATATGTGATCAGGCTGACCATTGCAGGGGCTATCCTGGGGGCCTCTACTGCCGGCCTATGCGTCTACGCCAATCCAGGGGTCACCTGGCGAAACCCGATCGCCCACTCGCTTCTGGAAATGTGCGGCCTGCTCGTCACCGGAGGCATCATCTACTGCCTGTGGGTGCAGTATCGCGTGACCACCGAGCGCAAGGCCCTGCTGGCGACGACCGCCTTCAGCGGGCTGTTGATGGGCGAGTTCGCCCACGTTGTGACCTCCGGGCTGGCCCAGTTTCATGCGAGTGCTCTGTACAAGTGGGGGCTCGAATATCATGAGGGATGGAAGATCGCCGCAGCCCTGATTCTCATCGCATCGGCCCGTACCTCGGCTCTCGATAATAAGCAGACCTGTCGCCGAACAGGAATTCGCACCCTCTGCGACTCCATCATCATATCGTTCATCATTGCCGGAGTGCTGACGTTGATCAGCCGGTCAGAGCACGTCTATGCTCACTTCCTTCGTCAGGCCTGGCAGGCGCTGTCCTCCCAATATCTTGCGCACATATTCGCCGCGGTCTTCATGGGCGCAGCCCTGCTCGTGTTCATCAAGCGGTATGTGGAGCAAGAGGACGCATTTAGTGACGGCATCTCCCGATGCCTGCTGCTGGCAGTCACCAGCCAGGGAGCATGGATGATGTCCTCCCGAGCGTTCGATCTGGCATGGTGGACCTCGCACGTGCTGGCGGTAGTCGCCCTACTCGAACTGCTGATAGATCTTGCCATTGAGTTCGGCACATCCTATGCGGACGCACAAGCCCGGGTCGAGCATCTGGAGGCGGTGCATCATATTTCGTCCAGCCTAAACAACACGCTCGACCTCAGAGTCGTGATGCTGGTTCTGGCGTCCGACATTGCCGAGATGCTCTCGGCCCGATTTGCATCGGTCATGCTGGCGGATGACGCGGGCGAAACTCTGAGAACGGTCGCCACGCACGGCCTGCCGGAGTCGCCGTTGAAGTCGTCGGAGCCTCAGAGGGTGGAGGGATCGGGTCGCCCGGGCTTCCATTCCGGCCATGCGGCAAGGGCTTTCAACGAAAAGAAAGTCTGCGTAGTCGAAGATGTGCACACGGATGTGGAATTCGTGCCCTGGCGGCTTCTGGCGCAGCACAACGGCTACGCCGTCTCCGTACCGCTGGTCTACCAGGATGTCGCCCTGGGCGTGCTCAACATGTTTTTCGACTTGCATATCCCCATCAACGGCGAGCGGATAAGGCTGTTCGAGACATTGGCGTCGGGGGCCGCGGTGGCGATTGCGAATGCCCAGCTTTACGACAGGACGCTGTCAGCGGAAGCGGAGGAGGAGATCCCGTTCCGCAGGCTGAAGATTGCGTCCTGAGAACGAGGAATGGCTGCGGTTGCGTCCCTCACATCAGTCTGCTAGACTGATGGACGATGAACTACCAAGAAGCAATCCGCCGGTTGGAATCGCTGATTGACTACGAGCGCACCCCCGCAGCAGCTCAGGCAGCAAGGGTCTGGAATCTCGATCGAATCGCCTACATGCTTCAGGCTGTCGGCAATCCCCATCTTGGCACGAAATTCCTGCATATTGCCGGCACGAGGGGGAAAGGCTCGACGGCGGCTGTGACGGCCTCGATCTTGACCTCGGCAGGCTATCGGACGGGACTCTATACCTCCCCTCACCTCCAGTGTTTTCGAGAGCGGATTCGAATTGATGGGGAGATGATTTCGGAGGCGGAGTTGGCATCTCTGGTGGAGGAGACCCAGCCGATCGTCGAGGAGATGAGCCGGTGGGAGATCGGCGCTCCGAGCTTCTTCGATGTCTACACGTTCCTTGCCCTGATGCACTTCGCGCGGAAGAAGGTGGACTTTGCCATCCTTGAGCCGGGCCTGGGAGGCCGCCTGGATGCGACGAATGTCGTGACCCCCATTGCCTGCGCGATTACTCGGATCGGGGTGGATCACACCGAGGAGCTCGGGAATACGCTTGCGCAGATCGCAGGCGAGAAGGCGGGAATCATCAAGCCGGGGGTGCCGGTGGTGACCTCCGAGCAGCCGGATGAGGCGATGGAGGTCCTGGAAGGAATCTGCCGCGAGCGTGAGTGCCGATTGGTACCGGCGCCGACGGTCGAGGTCACCCATGCCGATGAATTCGGGCAGAAGCTCCGGGTCAATGAGCTCGATCTGGAGTGCCCGCTACTTGGCGCACATCAGGCGGAAAATGTGGGAGTGGCTATAGGACTGATAAGGCAGATGGGACATCCGATCCCGGATTGCGCAATCGCCCAGGGAGTGAAGTCAGTCAGGTGGCCTGGGCGGTTTCAGATTGTTCGGCGGAATCCGCATGTGATCCTCGACGGCGGGGTTGACGAGACCGGGGCGAAGGCACTGGCCGCCACAATGCTATCGCTGTTTCCCGGCAGGCGGGTGATCGTGGTCTTCGGCATGGTGCGAGGGCATGACACGGAAGCGGTAGCTCGCGTGCTCGCGCCATTGGCGGACAAAGTGTACGTCACGGCTGCCCATTCTCCAAGGGCGGTTGACCCGTCGGTGATTCAGAAGTATGTGAGCGGAGACATCGTAGTCCCCGTCGCGGAAGCGGTGGTGAAGGCGATCAACGAAGCCGGCGAAGAAGACATCGTCCTGATCACCGGCTCCCTCTATATCGTCGGCGAGGCCATGACCTCACTGGGCATCAGCGCTTGACAACTCCCCCTTATGAGCCTAATATGCAACAGACAAGGAGGCTGCGCCATGATAGAAGATTTGGTCAAGTCAGATCGAAGCTACCGCAGGTTTTACCAGGAGAAGCATATTGACCGCAGGACCCTCGTGAGCCTGGTGAACCTCGGCCGGCTTTCCCCCTGCGCGGCGAACCTTCAGCCGCTGAAATACATGATCTCCAATGACCCGACTCTGAATGCGGAGATATTCCCTGCCCTCGCCTGGGCGGGGTATCTGAAGGACTGGAAAGGCCCTGCGGAAGGCGAGCGTCCGAGCGCATACATCATCATTTTGGGCGACACGGAGATCAGGAAGGGATTCGGCTGCGACCATGGGATCGCGGCTCAGAGCATACTGCTGGGGGCGGCCGAGAAGGGCATCGGCGGGTGCATGATCGGCTCGATCACCATGGACATCATCCGCAAGGCTCTCAATATCCCGGAGCGGTTTGAGGTCCTCCTTGTGCTGGCACTCGGCTATCCGGCTGAGAAAGTCGTGCTGGAGGACGTTGGGCCGGATGGAGACATCAAGTACTACCGGGACGAGAATGACGTCCACCATGTGCCAAAGAGAAGGCTCGAGGATGTGATCCTGTGAACCACAAAGTAGCCTTCAACCCAATCGAGTGGCAGGCGCCGATGAACGGGGTTAGGTTCAAGGCCTTTGTGCAGGGAAATCGGCGGATGAGGCTGGTGGAGTACACCAGCGACTTTGTGGAGCCGGATTGGTGTACGAAGGGACATATCGGATATGTGATCGAGGGGCGATTCGAGATAGACTTCGATGGGCGGGTTGTGCAGTATGCCCAGGGTGACGGGATCTTCATTCCCCCGGGAGAGGAGCATAAACATAAGGCAAGGATACTATCAGACACAGCGAAAGTCCTTTTGGTCGAGGACATCTGAATTTCAAATTGCAGATTGCAGATTGCAAATTGAAGGGAAAGGGAGATAGGAATGGATAAGCAGGTCAGTCGAAGAGAGTTTTTGAAGCAGTCGGCGGTGGCGGCGGGTGGAGTCGCGCTGCTGGGGAGCGGGGTATTGGCGGCTGAGGATGCGCCGGCGAAGCTCAACATCGCGGTTATCGGATGCGGTGGGATGGGCAACGCGCATATCAGCGCACTAACGAACTTGAAGAACGGTGGGTATCCGGTTGAGATTGTCGCCGTCAGCGACGTTTATCAGCCCCGGCTGGATGGTGCGGCTCAGCGTACGGGTGGTAAGCCGTATGCCGATTATCGTGAAATTCTGAAGCGCAAGGATATTCATGCGGTTTCTATCGCAACCCCGGACCATTGGCACGCGTCTATCACTGTGGACGCGGCGAATGCGGGCAAGGACGTTTACTGCGAGAAGCCGATGACTCATTGGCGCAATCTCAAGGAGGCGCAGGACATCGTTGCCGCCATCAAGCGGAACAATCGCGTGATGCAGGTGGGAACTCAGTTCATGTCAAGCAGCATTTGGGAGCAGATGAATGAGCGGATCAAGGCGGGGGCAGTCGGCAAGTTGATCCATGCCCAGGCGAGCGACCTTCGGAATGGGCCGATTGGCTGTTATGACCCTAAGAGCAATGACGGCCAGGCCGATCCGGCGAAGAACCTCGATTGGGATATGTGGCTCGGGCCGGCAAAGAAGAGGGCCTGGGAGCCGGGGCGGTTCTTCGCATTTCGCTCGTTCTGGGACTACTCGGGCGGGTGCGGGACGGATTTCCTGCCGCACCTTCTGACTCCCCTAATCCGAACGATGGGCCTCGGATTCCCCAAGCGAGTGATGGCGACCGGCGGGCAGTATGAGCAAAAGGATGGGCGGGAGATACCTGACATCTTTACAATAACGATGGAATATCCGGAAGGGCCGTCGGTGCTGCTGATCGCTTCGCTCTCGAACGACTCGCGGCTGCCGATGGTGGTTCGCGGATATGAGGGGACGATTGCCCTCGATCTGGGAAGCGCCGTGATCGAGCCACAAAGGGCGGTTGTGAAGGATGGGAAGCGAGAGGAAATCGCCGCCACGAGGGGCTACTCGCTGGAGGAGCATTTCAAGGATTTCCTCGATTGCGTGAAATCGCGGCAGAAGCCGAGGAGCAATGAGGTCCTGGGCTACCAGGTCATGACCGCCCTCCACATGGGGATCCACTCCTATCAGAAGGGCAAGGTCATGGAGTTTGACCCGAAGACGGAGACGGCGGGGGCCGCCTAGGCGGCTAGTGAACAGTGATCAGTAAACAGTAAACAGTGGAGGGGCAATGGGTGTAGCAGGCAAGTACGCAATCGTGGGCGTGTTGGTGGCGGCGTTTGTCTTCACGAGCGTTCAGGTCAAACGCTCGGAGTTGAAGGGCAACACCATCTTCGGCACACGCAGAGGAGGTGTGGGCAGGCCAGACAAGAGCCCTATGTCCGGGCGAAAAGCCCCGGAATTCTCCCTCATGTCTCTTCAGGGCAAACAAGTGTCATTGGCGGACTTCAATGGGCAGGTGGTCCTGCTCGACTTCTGGGCGTCCTGGTGTCCGCCGTGCAGAGCGTCAATGCCGCTGCTGGGAGGGTTGGACGCCAAGTATCGAGACAAAGGGCTGAAAGTCATCAGCATCAACGAAAGAGATACCCCAGCACTCGCAGAGGGCGTTGTGAAGGAGATGAAGTACAAGGCGCTTGTGCTTCTGGACGAGGACGGCTCGGTGGGCGATCGGTATCAGATCGAGTATCTGCCGACTCTCATTCTGATAGACCAGAAGGGCAAGGTCGTTTGGCTGAAAGCGGGCTTTGCTCCCTATGAGGCAGAGCCGCTGGAGAGGCGAATCTGCGATCTCCTGCGAGTGAAGTATACGCACGGTTTCGGAGGAGGGCCGAGTGAACGCAATTGAAACCGATGGCCTGACAAAGCGCTACAAGGGGAGCCGCCGCAAGCCCGGAACGCTGGCGGTAGATAACCTGTCATTCCAGGTCCAGGAAGGCGAGATCTTCGGATTCCTTGGGCCGAACGGGGCGGGAAAGACGACGACGATATACGTGCTCCTCGGCCTCCTGCGGCCCACATCGGGCGGGGGGCGGCTTCTGGGACTTCCGTTCGGCGAGCCGGATGCACTCCGCCGGGTGGGCTTCCTGCCCGAATACGTGAATCTCCACGATTATTACACTGCGGACGGCATGCTGAACTACTATGCGAAGCTCTCGAACCTCGATCACGAAAAGGCCAGGGAGAGGGTTCATTTCGTGCTGGAACGACTGGGTATGGCCGACTTGTGCAACAAGCGAATTTCCAGGATGTCGCGAGGCCAGGTCCAGCGACTGGGGCTGGCGCAGGCATTCCTCGGCGACCCGGACCTTATCATACTTGACGAGCCGACCTCCAGCCTTGATCCGGTCGGCCGCAAGGAGGTCAAGGACATGCTGCTCGAACTCAGGGCCGAGGGAAAGACCATCATCATAAGCTCGCATATTCTGAGCGACATCGAGGCGCTCTGCGACAGGGTCGGTATATTGAGAAACGGGCAGCTAGTGACCATCGGCAAGCTGGATGATCTACTGAAGACCGAAGACAGCGTGCGCATCACGACCGAGAAGCTCCCCGCCGAGGCAGTGCAGGAGATCGAGAAGCTGGGCGGGATCGTGACCGGTTCGCCGACCGTATTCGAGATTGACCTGCCGGATAAGGAGAAGCAATACGACGTGATGGCTGTGCTGCAGAAGAACGATTGTCCGCTGCACTCGGTGGCATCGCGGAAGGCCAGCCTGGAGGACCTCTTCTTCGACCTCATGAAAGGAGAGCAAGCCCAATGAGCATACTGGCGATTGCCAAAGACCAGGCCGGCGATCTGCTTCGCAGGCGATATCTGATAGTCATTCTGATCATCAGCTTGGGAGTTGTGCTGTCATTCATCGGATACCTTGCTCTCATGAAAAGCCTGCTGGCCAAGGCGGCCGGGCCGTCCGCGTCAGCCCAAATTTCGAACCCCGTGGAGACTCAGGCGATGGCGGAGTTCATGTTCGCCGGCCTGCGGGCGGCATTGCACGGATTGGTGGCGTTCATCGGAGTAGTCCTCTCCATGCTGCTGATGGCAACCTCCGTGAGCAGCGAGATCTCCAAGGGAACAGCGCGAATGATCCTGTCCCGGCCGGTTCGGCGGTACGAAATGTTCCTTGGGAAATGGCTCGGCTGCGTGGCGATTCTGTTCCTCTACTCCGTTTTGATGGGGGCGCTGGTGAGCGGATGGACGTATTACGCCTTCCACAAGCTAGGGGCGATAGTTCCGGTTGCGCTCGGGATGGGATTCCTGAAGGCGGTAGTGATGGGCACGACGGCGCTCACGCTCTCCATGCTGCTACACCCGCTGCTGTCGGCGGCGATCGCATACTTCGCCAGCGCGGAGATATTCCTGTTCTTCTCGGCATTCGGGCATGGGATCGTCCGGCAGATCATTCGCGCGCCGTTCTACGTGCTGCCGAGCTATGGGACCTTCGATACCTACAAGGCCGTTTTTAGCGGAACGAATCTGGAGGCCGCCGATGTAGCTTACAAGGCGGGCTACGCGGTGCTGTACTCGGCGGTGATGCTGCTCATCGGCATCGCCCTGTTCCGAAAGAAGGACCTGATATGAGACTGATCGGATTGGTCGTGCTTTGCCTGGTCTGCACCTCAGCCAACGCTGGAAAGAAATTGATCGAATATGGCTGGGACGTCCCGGATACCGGTTTCGTGAGAGCACACGTCGCCGAGATGGAGAAGATTCCGTTCGACGGGGTCGTGATCCGCGTGCTCTCCAAGCCGGGGTCGGGCGATCAACTAGGCTGGCGGGTATTCTCCAAGCAGCCGATCAAGCCCGAGGAATACCAGCACGCAATTGACGACCTGAAGGCGACGAAGTTCAAG
>DASRZD010000066.1:0-2464 GCA_035686805.1 Armatimonadota bacterium | reverse complement strand
CGAAGCCATTTCCCGACGCCCACTTCGCGGTCTACCCGCAAGAACTCATCCGCCCGTGCATCCTCGCAGGCTGTCCGCCGTGGGGTGTCGTACTTGATCCATTCTTCGGAGCTGGCACCACGGGGCTTGTCGCCAAACAAGAGGGCAGGCACTACCTGGGCATTGAATTGAATGAAGCATACGTCGAGATGGCGGCACAGCGGATTCAGCGGGAGTGCCCGATGGAGAGGCTGATTGTGTGAAAAGGGAATCGGCGGCTAACCAGTTGACCAACCGAGGTGATCGCCCTATGATGTTTGCGACAGCCATCGAATCGGAGCGGCCACGGGGCCCTGAGCAAGCCCCAAAAGAGGAAGCCCCCCGAATTCGAGGGCCGGTTAGTCGTTGATGATGGGATCGGTGAGCGCCGAACCCGTTGCCATTGAGTATAGCGATGGAGAGAGGGAAGTCAAGGGGGGAGATGAGGGGAAGATGCCGTACAGCGCGTTAGACCATCGATTCTGGACCAGCCCAACAGTGAGAGCATTGACCGACGATGAGAAGCTGGTGTTTGCCTACCTCCTCACGTGTCCTCACAGCAACATGCTCGGGCTGTATCGGATGCCTATTCCATACCTTGCGCATGACCTTGGATGGCCCTTGGCAAAGGCTAAGAAGGCCCTCGGAAGACTATCCGAAGAGTCTTCAGAGAGTCTTATCCAATACGATGCTAACGCAGAGCTGGTCTACATTCCCAACTACCTGAAGTACAACACCTTGGCCAGTGGGAACCGTGAGCGGGGGGCTATGGCGCGGTTGAAGGAACTCCCTGATACCCCATTGCTGCAATCTCTGGTAGAAGCTGTGGAGACTTTTGCCCCTACCTTGAAGGAACTCAGAAAGGCTCTGCGATTGCGGCTCTCCTCGGAGAGTCTTGGAAGAGTCTTGGAAGAGTCTCTATATACAGATTCAGATGCAGATGCAGATGCAGATGCAGATGCAGTTGTAGTACCGGAGTCGATCGTGAAAGCGGACGAGGTTATCGACTATCTGAACGAGGTGACAGACTCGCGTTTCCAGCACAGCGATGCGTCACGGGAGAACATCCATGCGCGGTTGAAGGAAGGTGCGACGCTCGAGGACTGCCGGATGGTGATCGATCACAAGTCGGTGCAGTGGCTGGGCGACCCAAAATGGGAGCAGTACCTGCGGCCGAAGACGCTTTTCGCGCCGACGAAGTTTGAGGCGAATCTGAATGCAGCGATCAAGTGGGTAGAGCAAGGACGGCCGGAGATCGGAACTGGGAAAGGGAAGGAGAGACGAGACTTACAGCGGACGAGAGAATGGGCGGGGGGTGGGTAATGGCCAGTAGGAAAGCGATAGCGAATCTAAGCGCGTTGCTCCGGCAGACGCTCGGATGTTTGATTCCGGCAGAGGAACTAGACGGATGGTATCGGGTGTTGGAGCCGCTGACTGACGAGCTTGTGATGAGGGCGGGGATGGCGGTTTTGCGTGAGACGACCGAGCGGTTTCAGATTGCGCCCGGCGCTGTATACGTCCGGGCCATGAAGCTTCTAGTGGACCAGGGGTGCCCGAGCGAGGGTGAGGCGTGGCACATGGTGCGGGCTGTGGTGGCGCAAAACATGGAGCGGGCGGACTTGCCCGAGGCGGTAGAAGTAGCGGCCGAGCAGATAGGGTGGTTCGCATTGCAGTACATGACTGACGGGAATGCCGGGCCGACACGGGCGCACTTCCTGCGGTTCTACGAGGAGGCGCGGCGGCGGGTTGCGGCGACGAGGTTGAAGCAGCTTGCGCCGGCAGAGGAGATACGCGAACTGGAGGCGGTGACGGGATGAACGCAATGCGATTGTTGGCGTGGGCAAGGTTTGTGGATGCCGTGAAGGAGACGTGGTTGCTGCGCTCGTTGAATCGGCTGGCTCGGCGCAGCGATTCGTGGGTGAACTTTCGGGACTTGGGAGGCGACGATGACGGATGAATGGCGCGCTGAAGTGATGGCAATGAGCGACAAGGAGCTGCGGATCAAGGTGGCGGAGCTGAGGGGAGACTCAATCCACGTCTTCGACGACGATGATCCAATTCGCAAGAAGTGGCCACACATAGACGCGTGCCTTGTGCGTTCCGGAGAAACGATCAAGGATCTCATGAATGAGTGGGACTACGCCGGAGTCCATGGGCGAGCGCTAAAAGAAGGGGTGGAGTATCTTGGTGTCGGGGCGAGAACAGAAAGGTGGGAGTTGTATCCCGACCACCCGAACGACATCGCGGCGGCGATGGATTTATGGGAATCGCTCCCGAGAAACCGCCAATTGTACGACCTAGACGGGATGATCTATTGCTCATTCGGCGGAAATGACGACGGATGCCTCGGAGAAGGCGAGGGCGACACGCCAGCCCGCGCCATCACCCGCGCATTCGTCTACGCGATGGGAGGCGACGATGAGCAGAAGCAGTAGCGTGCGTGAGA
>DASRZD010000065.1:0-5887 GCA_035686805.1 Armatimonadota bacterium | reverse complement strand
GCTCTCGTGGGCCGGCAAGACAACCGTCGAATGGTTCATCGGCACTCACTCGATCGACACCGTTCGCTGGCTGCTGGAGGATGAGGTCCGCCGGGTCTACGCCGTCTCGCGGTCCGAGGTCCTGAAGGGGATGGGCATTGACACGCCCGACTTCTATCAGGCGACCCTCGAGTTCCGCTCAGGGGCGACCGCCGTCATCGAGAATTCATGGATACTGCCGAAGACGACGCCGAATATCATTGACCTGAAGTGCGAAGTCATCGGCAGCAAGGGCGCGCTCTACCTCGACACGAGCCACAATCGGACGCTGGAGAAGTACACTGAGACCGAGGCGACCTACCCCGACTTCCTGGTAATGCCGGCGATCTATGGGGAGCAAGCCGGCTTTGCCGCCGAGAGCATCCGCCACTTCATTGACTGCGTCCTCCACGACCGCCAGCCCCGAGTGACAGGGCAGGATGGCCTCGAAGTCACGAAGGTCATCCAGGCAATCGAGGAATCAGTGAGGACAGGGAGTCCGGTGGGATTATGACGCCTGACAAGAACCGATCATGTCGCTGTGTAGCATGTCTTTGCGACATAGGACTAGGACTATTCCGATCCTGGTGGAGCGGGTGGTAACGGCCAATTCTTCTTCAAACTCTCAACCTGGATTTCCGTCCACTGTGCTTAGTGACTCCCTCCTGTCGAAGTACCGCGCCACGATACCGTTCTGCTAATCTACGTGACAACTCTGCCCGGCCGTAGATCTGTTCCTTGATGACTCCTGAGTCCCTCGCTCTAGCGTAATCTGGAGAACGTATATCTGGTATCGGGTATGCAAGGTTGGCCTCCAGGTGAGCCCTATCCTCGGTGGCAACTACTTCACTCCATATCCGCTGCCGATCGGCCTCCTTGAGCCCATACTGGTCGGTGCGTTCCCCAAACGCGACGATCATCAAGATCATCAACAGGACTGCCACTAGCGACACGCCAATGGGCAGCAATAACGGTTTTCTACGTGTCGGTCCATCCATTTCCCATACCCCCATTAGATATCCACAGTCCGTTTCAGGACCCCTTTTGTAGCTTATTGAACGGCAATTCACCAGCGAATGTAACTGTCCTTTGGCGTTAATCCTCACGGCTACCCCTCACTGATCACTGGTCACTGTTCACTGATCACTGGTCACTTCCCCCCGCGTCTATCCTCACCACCCGGTTCATCGCCGGATACCTGTCATCCGAAACCAGCTCACGTCGGGTGTCGTTCGGCGAGATGAAGGTTCGGTACGTCGCCACCTGGAATCCCGGATGCCCCCGATTGATCACCTTCAGCCGCCTCGATCCCTCGGCCTCGCCCTGCTGGATGACCTCACTCTGCTTGATCACCGACCTGGTAACCGACTCAATCCTCACCGAGTATGCCGGCCGATGCGTGGACATCATGCGGAAAACCATCTTCCTGCCCTTGATCTCGCCGACGACCCGAACCGGGGCGGGGAGGTTGTTCCGAAACTTGAGGTCTATGTCATAGTAGGCCACCGCCGCATCCCGACCCACCGGTGCATACCTGGCCGGCCAATGATGCCTGTGCCGCTCGACTACCTCCAGCCCCGCGAGCAACGCCGCATTGTACAGAGTCGTCGAAGTCTGACAAACCCCGCCGCCCCAGCTTGCCACCAATTCGCCGTCATAGCTCACGGGCGCCTTCTCGTATCCCATATCCGCGGTCCACGGCCCAACCGTCTTGAGGAAGGAGAATGTCGCGCCCGGCTGAATCACCGTGCCGTTGATCTTCCTCAGCGCCAGGTCGGCGTTGAACGTCTGGGATTCGGTCCGGCCTTCCAGGCTGGTGACGTAGCTCCCGATCTCATGCTCGGGCTCGGATGCCATCGCCGCCCAGACCCCAAGCGCGATCACCCCCAGGACTCCGATTGCCGCCGCCATGCTCCTCATCTCACCGTAAACTCCATCTCCCCGCTGGATGATCTGATCGTCGGCTGATACATCGCAAAGACCTGTGCCGACAGCGCATGATAGGTTCCCCGGTAGCCTGCCCTCATCTGGAACTTCAGCACGCGCGTCCCGGCCGGCAGCTCGTCAATATAGAATGAAATCTTCTCGTCTCTCACGTCCTGCCCGACCCACCAGTAATACCACTCCCACGGGCTGACTCTCCCCCTGTCAATGATCTCGCAGCCTGCAGGGATAAAGTCCTCCACCAGCACATGACTGAGCGGCTTGTCGGACGCGACCTCGATCTTGCCGATGATGATGTCGCCAAATCGGCACCCGCTCACGGGCTTGCCGACCTGATCGAACTCCGCATTCCGACTCGGCAGCCGATAGTAGTGCTTCGTGACCGTCAACCCTGTTCCGGTGATCGTCGCCGGGATTGTCTTCTGGGCGATGGTCTGGTTGAGTTTCGCCGAGTAATACAGATTGCCTGTGCCGACCTTCCTGATCTCCAGTCCGTTCCTGCCCTTGTTCAGCCCCCGAATGGGGATCGCGACCTCCGGCTGGAAGATCGAGGCCCTGTCGAAGTGCTCCCTGCCGACCAACCTGCCGTTCATCAGCACCTCGACGTCATAATCCGCCGAAAGCTCTTTGGTGCTCTTCAGGAACTCGGTCATCGCATAGAGCACCATCGCCGTGTCACGGGTCGAGTACCAGTGATCGCCCTGCCGCCGGCTCATCAGCCATCGCACAATCTGATACGCTCGGGGATCGTCCGGGCTTACCTTGAGGACCGCCTGCAATGCCAGAGCTGTCGTCTCGATATCATCGCTCGCCCATGGGTCGCTTCCCTTCCAATGGATCATTCCCGGCTCGCTGACTGCATTCAGGAACAGCCGATTGAGAGCCCTGTCGGCCTCGTTCGGCATCCTGAGTTGCGCATAACTCAAGGAAATGAGCGCGAGGGCCTTGCTGCCGACCGGTCGGTTCATCAACCTGCCGAGGTACTGACGAGCATCGCCGCCTGCCAGGGTGTAGACATAGGCCTCGAAAGCCAGCATATCGGGATTGGTCTGATTGCTCGCCTGCTGAAGTAACCGTCCGAGCCCTCTTCTCAGTACCCGCTCGTTCACCTCGAAACCGGCCTGCCGAGCCTGAAGCAGCCCATAGCAAACGTATGCCGTCATCCACGGGTCGGATTGCCCATACTCGCACCACGACCATCCGCCGTCCGAAAGCTGGAACCGGTAGAGACGGCCAAGTCCCTTCGCCACCATGTCAGGCAGTTCGGCCTCAAGTTTGGGATTGCTCACGCCCAAATCCCTCAGCGCCCGCGAGAGTATGACGTCCGGCAGGAACGAACTTATCGTCTGCTCCGTGCATCCCCACGGATACTGAGCGAGGTAGTCCAGCGACCCCAGCATCGCCGCCGCCATGGACGGCGCAAGCCTCACCTCCGCGCGAGTGAACGCCGGGATCGAATCCGACCGAACCTGAAGGTTGGTCTTGGCGCTCCCAGTGCCGGCGAGTTCACCCGTTTGAAGGGTCTCTCTCGCCGTCCCATGAGGATAGACCGGCAGCGTAATCTGCATGGCGTCGCTTACATCTTTCGACGCCGCACGCGCCGTAAGCTCGAAGTCCCCCGCCTGAGGAGCGTTCACCTTCCACTCGACCCGCTCTGCGCCTCCGCTGGCGACCGAAATCTTCCGCCTCGACTTCCCTTGGAGCTTCAGCCCCGGACACTTTAACTCGATCTCCGCATTCTGGGTCTTGCTCGTGTAGTTATGGAGCATGGCCGTGACGACCGCCGTATCCGTCTGCACCATGAACCTCGGTGTCTCGAGCCTCACTAGGAACTCCTGCTGGGCGAGGACCTTGTTCCTCACCTCCCCGCAGGCCGTGTCGCGAGTGATCCCTCGAATGGTCGTGCGCCAGGTCGTGAGATTGTCCGGCATGCGGAAGCTGATCTGGGCCTTGCCGTCCGACCCCGTCCGCACGCTCGGGTTCCAAAACGCCGTATCCAGGAACCGCTTTCGCACCCTTATGTTCCGCGCCAACAGGCTCAAGTCCGGTTTCCCGGCCTTATCAGGATCGCTCAAGTAGATCTGAGGGAACGAGAAGCTTGTCTCGATCTCGTTTGCCTTGTGGGCGTAGAAGTAGTCCCGAATCGGAGTCGTCGTATCCTCGGCGATGGCATAGATCGCCTCATCTATCACGCCCACGGAAAGCTCGGCGTCGGCCGGACGACCGCCCGAGTCGGTGGCTGTGATCTTGTAAGTCGCCAACTCCCCCGGCCGATACTTCTGTTTATTCGGCTTCACCGCAATGCTGAGGGACTGCATGCTCAGGGATACCTTCGCCCTCGCCTGCTGATTGACGAATCCCTTGTCCCTCACGAAGCAGACTCCCACATAGAAGTTCGGCTTGTACTCGCTTCTGACTGGGATCTCGACCATCGTGGACTTGCCGGTGAGCTTGAAGGTCCCGTGGTAGTAGACCCGGCTCCCTTCGACCGTCAACAGGGCGGTCGCACCGGGATTATCCGTGTTGATGAGGATTTTCGCGGTGTCGCCGGGATTGTAAGTCTTCTTGTCGGTCACTATTTTGAGTTCGGGGTATCGGACGCCTTCCTCTTCGGCATACCCCCCGTAGCTCCAGACGTAGGCCGACGAGACGATCTGATTCCTCTTCCGATCCCTGGCCTTCACGACGATATGTATCTGCCCGGAGCCCCTGGGCGAAACGGTCAGTGATGCGCGTCCCGAGTCATCGGTGGTCAGGTTTTGCTGCTGGAATACGTTGAATGATATCCCGCTGTTCCGCTCCCAGGTTTCCGTGCCCGCGACCACCGTCAACTTCTGCCTCTTCACGGGATGCCTGTCGTAATCCATCGCGAGAATGGATACCTTCACCGGCTGGCCCGGCTCGATGACGTACCTGTCCGGCGTGACCTCGATGGCGAACTCCCCACGAGTGACCGGCACCGATCCCGTGCCCGATGCCTCTCGCCCCGACTTATCCGTGACGTAGGCCTCGATGGTGAACTGCTGATCGTTGTCCCACCCATACTCTTCTGTGGGCTGGGGCCAGTTCGCCTGGAACTCTATGACGGCCTCTCCCTTGGAGTCGGTGCGTACCTCGCCCTCGGCTACCATTTCGCCATAACCGCCGTAATCCTCATATCCTTCATAATCGCCGTAGTACTCGGCCATGTCCTCTTCGTCCGTCGGCCAGAGCCAGTATGGCGTGCGGGTGATCGTGTAGCTGACGTCCTCATTGGCGAGAGGCGCGCCGAAATAATAGTTTGCGGATACCTTAGCCTTGATCCGTTGACCCCGGACATACCGCTTTTGAGGGAAAGAGACATTCACGCTGAACTCGGGCTTCTTGTAGGCGGCTACCTCGAAGTAATCCTGATGTGCCTCCTGGCCCTCGACGGACGAGCTTATGGTGTAGAACCCGATCGCAGCCTCAGGATTCAGAGCGATGTCCCCATGGTAGGAGCCGAAGTCGTCCGTATTCACGGTCGAGCGCTGGATGAGGGTGTCATTGGAATCCCGAACCTCGACCGTCATCGGCCTGGAAGCCGGGGACTGGTATCCGGTCGGAGTCGTATCCCGGACGATGCCCTTGAAATAGACCTGCTGCCCCGGCCTGTACACAGGCCGATCGGTATATGCGTAGATCAGACTGCTCCGTCTCTCGTAGTTGTACGCCCACCGCGAGACAAATGCGACCGACTCCCCGTTCCGCGCGATGATGGTTTCCTCGGTTGAGCGTCCCTTGGTCGGCAAACTCAACTCCAGGATGCCGTCCGAGCCGGTTTTTCCCGAACCAAGCCGCTGGGAGCGGGTATATACCGCCACGTCCGCTCCCGCCACAGGCACGCCGGTCTTCAGGTCAACTGCATACGCCAGCATATCCGGCCCGACCGTCTTGGTGATCAGCC
>DASRZD010000064.1:0-4388 GCA_035686805.1 Armatimonadota bacterium | reverse complement strand
GTCCGGCCTTCGACGAGGGCTTGCTGGACCTCGGCAACCGCGGTCTCCAGTGTGATTCCTTCGGGTGGGGCGGCTTCCACGGTGACCGGCAGATCGATATTGAACCGGTCCAGGCCGGCGAAGAACTCATCCCAGGAGTTCTTGCCCTCGCCGGGATACAAGTGCTCGTCATTCTTTCCATCGTTATCGTGCCACTGGATGGCGACTATCCGCCTGCCAAGGACTTTGAAGAAATCACCCACACCGCCGTTTCCGAGCATCGCATGGCCGGTATCCAGGCAGAAGCCGACAGCCTTCGGGTCCATACCTTCCAGCAGACTTCTGGTTTCGTCGGGAGTGGCCCCCAGATAGGTGGGAGGCATATTCTCGACCGCGAGGAGCACGCCCGCCTCACGAGCCGACTCAGCGAGCAGCCTGATGCTCTCACGGCAATCCTCGAACCTGCGGCCGTTCCGATTCTCGATCCCCGGATGGATGACAACATGGTGAGCCCCGAGTTTCTTTGCAGCGCGCAGAACCGTCTCATGACGCTCGACGGCCAACCGGCGCTTCTCGGCGTCCGGCTCGGAGATATCCCACGCCTCTTCACTTGGATTCGAGAAACCGGCATGAATAGAGTAAACCTTGATCGGCAGGCGGTCCAGCGCCTGCCTGACGGCCTCGACCGCCGAATCGTCCATGAGGTCAACGTGAATCCTGGGCGAATCTCCGTACAACTCCACGAGCCGAATCCCGGCCGCGGACAATTCCTCCAGCACTTGAAGAATGGGCTGGTGCAAAGGGTAGAATGTGGGCGCTACAACCTGCCTCAACTAGACGCCTCCTTGCGTCATTGGGATTCGGCAGCGAATGGTCGTGCCGACTCCTAACTCACTCGTAACCTCGACTGTGCCGCCGTGGGCATCAATGACATTCTTGACTATGCGCGTGCCGAGGCCCGTGCCCATGGGCTTCGTGCTGACGGCATCGTCGGTGAAGAGCCTGGCCTTAATGCTCTCAGGCATCCCGGGGCCCGTATCTGCACACTCCATAACAATATCGCCGTTCACTCCCTGGAAGCTGAAGGTGACGGAATCGCCCTTGCCGCAGGCATCGATGGCGTTGAAAATCAGGTTATAGACCGCATTGTAGATCATCTTGCCGTCCACCATGGCGGGCGGGACATCGCCCTGGATATCGAGTGACAGGCCCTTCTTCTGAGCGAGGGGCTTCAGCATCACCCCCACCCTTCGGCCGATGGATAGGACATCCGTTTCCTCGAAATTCGGCTTGGAGACTATCCCCTTGACCGCCGCCGAGATCTCCGCCATCCGCTGTTGAACGGCCTCACAGCCTTCCATGATCATTTCGATGATCTCGGGGCAAAACTCTCTGAGCTCAGAGATAGTTGCGCAGGCGTCCTTGGCATCGGCATGACTGCGGATACATTCATCGAACTTCGCAAAGCAGTCCTCTGCCACCATGCCCAGGGTTTCTGCGCCGGTCATGGTGGGAGTCACCATGTTCTTCACGTCATGGCTGATGTTGCCCACGAAGCGCACGATGGTCGCCAGGCGCGCCTCCTCGTGAAGACGGGCCGTTTCGATGGCGACGGCGATCTGGGCCGCCATGGTTTCGATCAAGGTAACGTCGTGTTCGTTAAAGGGGGCGCTCAGCTTGTTCAGTACCTGCATCACCCCGAACAGTTCGCCGCCAGGGGACATGAGCGGAACGGTCACTATGTTTGTGGTCTTATAACCCACCAATTCGCCCAGCTCCCTAAGATGGTCGCTTTCCTTTGCCGCGTCCTGGGAGATACAGCTCTCGCCTGTTTTGAACACCTTGCCGGCCAGGCCGAGATCGGGATCGATCTCCATGCCGGTCAGCTCACCGGCCTTCTCACCGACGACGTATGAGAAGACCAGCTTCTTCTTTTCGGGGTTGTGGAGCAGGATCGAACCAGCCTCGCACTCCGCGACCTTCAGGCTTATGTTCAATGCCTCTCGGATCAGATCCGGAACACTGGTGGCGGTGCTGAGGCCGACGGCGATAGATCTGACGGCTTCGAGCCGTCTCTCCAGCTCAGACACGGTTTGGCGTAGGCTTTCAAGCTCGGCATCTGCTGCCATGTGGGTCCTCCATGGAAATAGTCAACGTTGAATACTCAACGCTTAACTTTGAGCCTTGATCGCCTTATTCCTGCTGCCAGTCCCGAGATCCCGAGTCCCATCGCCAGCAAGCTGCTCGGCTCAGGGATGGGTTGAACCTGTTCGCCGCCGCGCGAACCGCCGCCGGACAGGACAGCCGCCAGAACGCCCGCCCCGAGTATCCCCGGCAGAGCCCAATTCGCCCCTTGAACCTTGGGATTCTGCTGGCCTCCCGCAGGAGCAGTCGGCGTGAAGGGCGGAGGAAGATTCGGCGCCTCCTGGGGCGGGTTCTCCGTCGGCGGAATAATCACCGGCTCGGTAGTCAGCGGCGGAGTCGGCTCGATCGGCTGCCTGGGCGGGATTACCGTGGGTTCGGGCGGGAGAACATTCTCCAGCACGGAAGGCGGAGTGATAGTTGGCGGCGTCTCGTATATCGAGAGGTTGATTATGTCTTCGAGGAATTGGCTGCCGGCATCGGGCGGCGTGTTGCCCAGTTCGCCCGGGCTGCTGCCTCTCGAGACTATCGTCTCGCCGGCATGGCAGAGGGTAGTTACCCCGCCGCACGTGTATTCCACCGTCCCATCGGTAACCGAAAGAATAGTGAGCATGGTAAGCGCGTCATAAGTCAATCGGAAACCCGTGCCTCTGGCGGCTGCAACTGCCGTCGGCGTCACGATGCTGGCCTTAGACCCCGCACCGAAGAAACGCGAAATCCTGGCGATGACAGTTCCGTAATTGAGCGAGAACGAGCGCCTCCTCTGGCCGCCTGCATATTCGAGCAACTGGACGATGAACCGCGTCTTCGGCTCAAGCTGGATGGCGCTGCCGTCCGAGAAGACGATCGTCGCCGAACTCGCCTTTCCTGTATAAACCACGTCTTTGCTTCTGAGGACCATCCGCAGAGTGGGAGTCACCGACGCAGTCCCGCCCTGAAGGATCTTCACCTCCCCGGTGAAGGCGTCCAGGGTCGCCGTATGCTCTGCGGTCGCTCCGAAGGCAACATGTGATGCGAGAACAAAGAGTATTATTGCCAGGCACACGCCGTACCTTAGTCTAAGATGTTCCATGATCTGCCCCCTTTCGGCGGACTTCGTATACGCTGACCGGCTGCTCCCGATTCCGAACAGCAACCGTGCCGCGTGAAAGGAAATCTATGTCATTGCCCAAATCGAGCTGGGCGCTGCTTTTCGCATCTTCGCTGATGATGAACGAAGCCTGGAGGTCTTTCGTAAGCACCTGAAGACGGGATGCGAGGTTGATGGTGTCTCCGATGGCGGTATATTGCATCCTTCGAGGCGCGCCGATATTGCCGACGATTGCCTCTCCCTCGTGAATGCCGATGCCGATCTTATATGGCGGCATGTCCTTCGCGGTCCAGCGCTCGTTCAGATCGGCAAGCCGATCCATCATGTCCAGTCCGCACTTGACTGCAAGCGCGCTGAGATTCACCTTTTCGGGCAGGAACGGGCCGAACAGGGCCATCACGCCGTCGCCGATGTACTTGTCCAGAACCCCGTTATACTGGTCCACGACCGCAGTCATCTCGTCCAGGTACTCGCGGATTTGGCGGACGACGAACTCCGGCGAGTGCTGCTCGCAGTAGGCGGTGAACTGGCGGACATCGGAGAAGAGGACGGCTACCCGGCGGCGAGTGCCTTCC
Organism: Armatimonadota bacterium; assembly: GCA_035686805.1. Taxonomy (GTDB): domain Bacteria; phylum Armatimonadota; class UBA5829; order DTJY01; family DTJY01; genus DASRZD01. The sequence continues at coordinate 602 of DASRZD010000064.1, read as the reverse complement.
TGCTGGGCGATCTCGGGATTGGCGACGATGGCCTCGACAAGCTCCGGGGCGACGTAGACCGAGAAGCTGCGCCTCAACTGGCGCTTGAGGGCTTCTTCCTGGGCATATCGCTGGACGGCCATGAGGAGGGTGGCACCCAGCAGGCCGATGAGAACAGGGGACCAGGACGGGATCATCCGAAACCCCCAGAAAGCAATTTCCATTACTCCGATGAGAAGTGCGAACGCGGCAATCGCACCGAGATTGGCGATGTGAGGATTCAGCCGGCCATAGAGCCACAACGGCATCCCGACAGCGACGATGATGAGTATCCATTGGGCTGTGAGGGGAATCGGTCGGACCGAAGGCAGGTAGAGCAGATTTGCAAGGATCTCGGCGTTCAGCTCGACCCCCCGCAGGCCGTTGTCCAGCGGATTCGGTCGGATGTCGGCCGTGCCGGTGGCGGTCTCGCCGACGAGGACTATCTTGCCCGCAAACTTTTCAGGTGGAGTATTGACTGCATCTACGAAGCTGAGGGTAGGAACTTGCTCTCCTATCCCTGCGGCGAACGTACCTCCCCGCCTGGTGATCGGCTGGAGCATGAGCGCACCATCAACGAGAGG
>DASRZD010000063.1:0-7720 GCA_035686805.1 Armatimonadota bacterium | reverse complement strand
GCTGCCGAGGATGTCCGCGCCGATCACTGAGAACTCATAAGGGCTCCTCGGATAGTAGAAACCGGCGATCATGTCCCTCAGCACCTTGTCATCTATCTTGAGGGAGGGGGTGAAGGTATCCGGGGGCTCGGTTCGGCCTTTCTCCTCGCTAAAGTGAAAGAGACCGGAGTTGTACTTGTGATCGGCGGAGATATACAGGTCAACCAGTCTGCCGTATATATTCGGGCCGCTTGTCCTTCCCAGGAGCTGACCTTGCGGCTCGATGCCTCTATCCTCGCACATGCGCAGGAAAACTATGCGGTCAATGGTGCTTTGCACCGCGTAGTTCAACTCCCGTACATCAAGCTGCGGATTTCGGAGGGCGAGGTTGCGAGCCAAAATGGTGCGCCATTCCTCGATCTGCTTCAGGAACTCCTGGTCTACCTCCGCCGTGCCCCGCTTCCCTTTCTCGGTTACAGCGTACTTGTCGAACGACCCTTTCCATACGGCATCCTTGCTGAATATGGAGGCGATCTCATCCCATCTCTGCGGATATTCCGTGTACTTTATGTACTTCAGGCGTGCATGGCTCGCCTGGTCGCTGGGCTTAGGGGGAACGCGGCAGTCGTAGACCGCGAACCCATGGAAGTTGGTGAGCACACCCAGGGGAAGCTTGGCGGTCCAGGAGTAACGGCGTATCTGGCGGGCAGGGTCGGGATGGAAGTTGATGGGTACGTCCGGCTTCTTGGCCTCAACGAAGAACTTGCGCGCCGGCCCCACTCGGAAGGTATAGTCGGGGGCGTTTGCGATCTCATCCACGCGCAGACTGCCCTCGAAAACCACGTCCATATACGCCGGTGAGTTGCCGGCCTTGTTAGTCACGTCCCAGCCGAGCGCCTCGAAGAACGGGTTGATGAACTCCGCGCGGGTCTGTTCTTCGTTGTAGGCAGCGCTCAGGTACTGGTCACGGTTCTCATGGAATTGGTCCACGAGTTTCTGGATGATGTCAGGGACATCGGCCACAGGGACACCTCTCGGCAGGCTTGGGATACATTCTTCCTCTATTGGGTTGAGTATATACAGGCAGCGCCCCCGAGTCAAGCCCTCACTCAGTATTGACTCCGTGTCCTGCTTGGGTTTCCGTGCTTCCGTGTTCTCTGAATCGCGATTTTGTGCTAGTATGATGCTGATGCGAACCATATGTGGGATTGCTTTGCTCTTCGTTCTTCTAGGCTCCTGCGTTGCCGGAAAGGAAAGAGCATTGGTTGGAGTTTACTACTTCCCCGGCTGGTATCGCGCGGCGGGGAATCCTGCCGGGGAATCCAGCGAATGGCGGTCGGCCATCATGAAGGCTGCCGTCCCTCGTGCGGCATGCGGGTTCTATAACGACTCCGACCCCCGACTCTGGGCCTACTACATCCCCTGGATGTCCACCCACGGCATAGATTTCATCGCATTCGACTGGTACTACAACGCCGGTCAGGAGTTCCTTCAGGATTCGCTTGACAAGGGCTTCCTGCGGGCCAAGAAGAACCGCGATGTCAAGTTCTGCGTTCACTGGTGCAATCACGGCGGCCCGTGGTGGATCAAGCCGCTCGATCAATCGAAGCCGGCCATGCTCGCCATGACCGACCTCCTCTGCGCCAGGTACTTCCACAGGCCGAACTACCTGCGCATCAACAACCGCCCGGTGTTCATGATCTATGAGATCAACACCCTGCTCGGCTTCGGCGGGGAGGATGGGGTGAGGGACACCCTCGCGGCCATGCGCAAGCGCGCCAAAGAGAAAGGCTTCACCGATCTGTACCTGGTGGCGGTCTATCCGAGCAACTCGCCTGCTTACATGGCCAAGCTGAAGAATCTCGGCTTCGATGCCTTCTGCGCTTACACTTATTGCTGGATGCGCCCGCCGAGCGTTACCTGGGATACTCCCGCCGTGCCCTATCCCGATCTGGCCGATATGATGGCCGACTACGTTTACCCCAACCTGGAGCGCGTGAGCGCGAAAGCCGGTATCCCATACTGGCCCACGACGTTCTCCGGCTGGGACGACCGACCCCGCGCCGGCGTGGAGAAAGCCTTCATGAACATCGATAATTCTCCCGAGGCGTTCCAACGGATGCTCAAGGGCGCGCTGAAGCATGTCAACCCGGCGTCGCCGGTTGTGCTGGTCGAGGCATGGAACGAATGGGGCGAGGGGGCGTGCATCGAACCCTCGAAGCAGCACGGCTTCGGGTTCCTGAAAGCCATCGCCGATTCGCTGGGTAAGAAGTTGCCGTTCGAGGGACTCCCGAGCGCCGACGAGATCGCCTCATGGAGCGTTCTCACCCCCGACGAACTCAAGGTTGCCAAGGAGAATGAGTCGAAGCCCTGGCCCTCGAAGGAACCAAAGAAGTATCCGTTCGGCAAGAGCTTCGATGCGCCCAAGGCGCAGATGCCGTACGTTTTCGACTTCACCGAAGATGGAATTCCCACCGATGACATTGGCCTGGACAACGTAGCGGTCAAGGAGCGAACATCCGAGGGCACGTGGTTCGAGACCACCGGCGGCGACCCGAAGATTGTGGTGTCGAAGGTTCAGATCCCGATGAAGCAGATCAAGCGAATCACGATTGAAGGAAAGCTGGCCGATAGTGAGGGCGAAATGGAGATCTACTGGGCCACGGCGCGGATGCCCGAGTACACGGGGTTTGCCTCTGCTCTCATGACCTGGCCTTCAAGCGGGAGTGCGTCCATTGACGTGTCGGACATCCTCTCGTGGCCGAGCACCGGCACACCATTCATCGGCCTGCGGCTTGACCCCGCCAGCGGCGCGGGAGTGCGATTCCAGCTTCGGCGGATAGTTCTCGCAGATTAGTAGTGGGGCTTGGGGATCGGTCCTTCATCGCTGAGGAGGATGCAGAGGTCGGGGTCGGCGAGGATATCGCGGATGTCTCGGGGATTGCCGTCTACCAGCATCGAGCGCTTCACCAGCCGAATCCCATGGCTGTAGTCCACGTACCAGTTGATGTGAACGGTCGTCAGCGGCTGAATCGGTATGCCGTCAAGCTTGTGCCAGCCGTAGATCGCAACGTGATCCGGCTTTTCGAGCAGCATGTTCGTGATCACAACGTCCTTCTTGATGCCGGCGACCAGCGCCCCAAGCGGTTTCCAGGCCCTCTGGCCCTCGATGATCTCGTTGTGCTGGGTGAAGGTCTCGACCGCCTCCCGCTTCTCGGTCAACGGCTTCGGCTCCAGCTTGACCTCCGCCTGCTCGTAGATGTCATTGACCATCTTCCGCGTGGGGAGCGAGCACCCGAAGGCATCGGCGATCGGTTGAGCGGTCATGGGAGCAAGGGGTGTGCGCACGAAATCCTCATCCGAGCCGACGGCGAGGTAGTCGGGCGTGACCTGGTAAACCGCCGTGTGCTTCCGCCCCTTCGAATCGGTCGCCTTCACCCGAATGGTCTTGAATCCCCGCAGGAACTCCGGCAGATTGCCCGCCTTGAACTCGGATAAGAGGACTTCCTCGCGCTTGTCTCGTGGGAGGTCGGCCACCCGCTCCATGATCGCCGTACCGCCCTCCGCATGCTTGGGATGCGGGGGAATGCTATCCTGGAACACTCCCGCCGGCTGGATGAACTTGGTGTACGCCCGTGGCCCGCCAGGGTCTTCGCCGGTGAACGCTCTCAGAAAACCGTTCATTTCTCCAACCAGCACCGTGTGCAGAATCTTGTTCTCGGGATTCCGATGAATCCAGAAGTCAGCGGAAGGCGCAGAGTAATGGTCGAAATCGTCGAATGACGTGTGGTTCAGCGGCAACTCCTTCTCGAATCGGCTGATCATCCGATGGGTCGCGCGGAAGGTGCCGCCGGTCGGGCCGACCACTAGTTTCCGGTCAAGCTCGATCCGGCGATCGTCGTAGGCCATCACGACCAGGTGATGATCCGGCTTTGCGAGCCATTGGAGGAGCTTGTCGCCGTGATGCTGCTCGTCCGAATAGGCGTAGTTCGCATCGAGGAGGACAATTCGCTCGACCTGGTCGGGGATCGCCTCGCAGGCGTTGATGAACCCGAAGATCATGCTCCCGCCGCCGCTGTGACCGGTTAGCGCGATGCTTACCGACGATCCGGGCATCCGCCCCGCGACCTCTTCCACGAGCTTGCGGATGATGTCATCCGGATGATGCTGCCGCCAGGTAGGCCAGCTCCGACCCTCCGCCTCCATGCAGACCAGAATGACGTTCCGCTTCTCGATCTGCCGAAGCACGCGGGTTTGAGCTGCGATATGCTGGATGTCGAAATGCCAGTCGAGATCGGGGATCATCGCGCATCCCATCGTCTGCTCGATGGTATTGCCGTTCGGGGTCGTGTAGATGATCAGCAGGGTCGGCCGGTCGGGATTGATCTCGGCAGGCGCGTTGAAGAGCATCCGAACGCCGGATTCCGTCTTCTCCTCGCGAACCTGCTCCCCGAACCACGGGCTTCTCACAAACCCCGGCATCAGCGAGGCGGCGACTATCGGCACGATGAGCGTTGCAGTCACGATGGTTCCTTACCCACGCACAGTCCCGATTCCTGCGAGAGGATGACACCAGAGGAAGTGACGCATCAATCGTGAAGAACATATGACGAAACGTTCACTAAAATATCGCTTGACAGGTATTGGGGGGGTATACTCGTTAGGAAACTTAGAGCCTTTCATGAGGAGGAAGTCTATGGTGCACCGAATCACATGGGTCGTGGTACTGCTGGCAGTAACTGTAAGCTGCTATTCAGCAGGCACCGCGAAGGACTTGGAAAGGGCGGCTTTCCAGGCTTTGGAACAAAACGGCGCCAAGCAAGCCGCTGACCTGTTTGACAGGATCGTCCGCGATTTTCCCCAATCTGCGGAAGCTCCGGAAGCGTCATTGCGCCGGGCATATCTTGCCATTCGACTGGGAGAGCCTGATCCACAAAAGCTCTTTGAGAAGACACTCGCCTCGTACCCAGATACCTCGAAAGCAGCGGATGCTTTAAGGCGGCTTGGTTATTTCTCTCAAAGCAACGGCAACTTGGACGAGGCCCAGGGGTATTTCCTGCAGGCTGCCAATCATCCAGACCAAACGCAGGCTGGCCAAGCCCAGAGCCTGGTCAACTATGCTTTTCTGGACATATCCAAATACTTCAAAGTTGGCTTACCTGAGAGCGCCGATTTTGCCGGCAATTCTCTGGTACCCGCCGACAGGAAAGAAGAGGCTGAGCAGCGGCTGGTATCGGCCCGCGAAAAACTCGAATCAGTTGCCAGCGATTTGGGGCACAATGCCTCCACCGCTTCTTATGCGGCATTTGCCAAAGCAGGAATAGGTGAAACGTACATTTTAGAACAGCGGTGGACTGAAGCCGAGCAGGTATATCGCTCCGCCATCACAGATTATTCCGGCTTGCACCCAAAACTGCAGGCTCTGCTGCATCTTGGGCGAGGCGTTGCGCTGCGCCGCTTGGGAAAGGCGACCGCCGCCAGGCAAGAGCTGGGGGAGGCTCTAGACTGCGCCAGACTGGCAGAACAGTCCCAGGAGCAGTTCCCATGGATATCTTTGGGGCAAGTGAAGGCGGAGGCAGCGAACGTATATGCACTAACAACCTTTTGCAGCCAGCCACCGCTCGAAGCAGCCATTGTGCTCACTCAGGTGTACCAAGACCTGACCTCATCTGGTATCCCCCAGGATGAAACTAGGGAATGGGTGGCAAGAGTTGCCGCATGGAGGGTCATCGCTCTAGGCAGGGCCGGGAAACTCTCCGAACGCAACGAAGCGATGAAGGACCTGTTTCAGCTTTTCCCCGGAACCAAGGCTGCGAACGCAATTCTCGCCCGAGAGAGTAAGGTAGGTCAAGGAGGAGATCAATGAGATACGTTGGGATTCTGGCATTGGCAATATGCTGTATTCTTCTTATACTGAGCCCTGTGTATGCATGTGTTCCAATGGACTCGGGGTTGGATTCACTGGATTCCGATTGTGGGACCTGCGAGACGTGCCCTTCTGGGCCGCTCCCCAAATCAAAGAACTCTGAACCATTCGATAATTGCTTTGCATGCAATCACTCTGGGGGGCCTCAGTATCAGGAAGTAAGCATAAGCTGGCAGATATACGAGAACACCTACAATGCAGAGGCTTGTGACTGCAGTACGGTCTTTGAAGTTGGCTCAGGAGGAAAGACTTGGTATTGTGCAACTGTGGGTGACGGCTATCAGCTGTGCGTGTATGGTTGTGGGGTACAGCTAAAGTGGAGTTCCACCGGGACCACCACCTGTAAGGACGAAGATGGCAACGTTAAGGTTTCATGTTTGGCGGAGTGGGGAATGGATGGGGTGGTTTACGTTGGCACCTCTGATATTGTAGAATGTGACTAGCGATTCAGAGAAACCCCTCGGAAGGAGATCAGTATCATAATGCGAAAAAACCAGTTATTGGTTGTGATTGGACTTGCACTCGCCCTGTCTTCTTTGGCGATCCAATGCAATGCTGGGGATGGAGATGCTGGCAAGTTGTTGGAAACCAGGCAAAGTTTCCGCACAGGGAATCTGGAGATCATTTGCTCGCTCACATACCAGGACCTTGAACGCCTAGCTAGCGGAGAGATACTTCTGTTGGATAGTAGAGAAGCTTTAAGGGAAAGACTACTCGGCTTTGCAGGCGGGACCCTTGGATGGGTGCCGCCCAGCTTGGTGGCTGACCAACACCTTGCTATGGGGGTAGTTCCGAGGTTGTCCGTGACATTCGAGTTGCCAGAGAATGGGGATATGAGAGAGGTCGCTGTCGATTTGGTGACCGACCAAGAGCGCGATCAGATGAAGAAGTATACCAGTCAGTCCGACCTCGATTGTTTTGTCGGGACAGTTAACGGCAGCCACACTGCCATTTCCCTGGGGGAATGGAAGGAGAGAAAGGGTCAGGGGAGCCAGAATATGCGTCCACTGCAGAACGGGGAACGACGGCTTTCCTGCTCAATAAGTAACGCCCCCTCCGATCCTCGAAGTGAGATAAACTGGCTGACCGGACAGATAATGCAATTACTTTCGCCTGTTGGAAACACTTCCCTCCAGGCAAGCAAGAGTCCATTTCCATCCAGTGCTTTTGATTTGAAAACACGGGAATTGGGCAGTCTGTCTCCGGAGCAATCGGCATGGCTTGAGAGCGTCTATGATCGTCATAGGGAGCTCTACAATCCCACCGCAAGCGAAGCAACCTCACCGGATGGGACTGTGAAGGTCTTCGTCGGAGATACACAGTACATTCCTGAAAATATACCTAGTTGGCAATCGGTGAAGAAGGGCTTGGTAATAAGACTGGAGCCTGCGTACTCATTGCGCATCCTGACTCTCCGCCGACTGCCGGCAGATTCCGCAAGGGCATTGATTGCAAGGCAACTCACCACGTCGGAGACACAGCCCGAACAAGAACAGCCGCCTATTCCTCCTGTATATTGTCAGGCGCAGGATAGCTTTGGGTGGAGGATCAGCTATCTGAAATCATTGCTTTCACAGTGATGGCGTGCCTGCTGGGGCTGGGACATGCTCCAGCAGGCAACCCTCATTTGGCCGATTCTCCTGCTCCCAAATACCCAGGATATTCCACTCGGTGTCCTTGAAATAGCCCATGTACCCCACGCCCGGGATGGCGCATTGCGACAATCGGTAATAATCGGGGAGACAACAAAAAACGGTCCGTCCCGTCTCGGTTTGACCCGGGATAGGGACAGGCCGCATATCTCATTATAACACA
>DASRZD010000062.1:0-3870 GCA_035686805.1 Armatimonadota bacterium | reverse complement strand
CTCAACGCGAACAAGGATGGCATCACCGGCACGCCCACCCGCGAGCAGACCTGGGTGCTCGATGCTCTCGGCAACTGGGAAAACCCATCCGGCCTCGCCATCGATTCGAATGACAACGGCAGCGACAGCGTCCCCAGCGATGCCCGGAACCATTTCAGCGTCAACGAGATCGACACGATTGATCCAGAGGGGGCGATCGGTTCATTTGATGTCATCCACGATGATGCCGGCAACCTCCGCATCCTGCCAGACCGCACCGATCCCACCAACAAGGCGGACAAATACGTGTATGACTACCGCAACAGGTTGATCGAAGTCTGGCACACGACACAATATAATGTGAATGACCCCGAGAGCAGCTCCTGGGGCGACAATCCCGTCGTGCAGTACTTCTACGACGGCCTGAATCGCCGGGTGAAAAAAGACTTGAATTCCGGAACCGACGTGGTATACTTGTACGATGGGTGGCGGTGCATCGAGGAACGCGAAGACGACGGCGGCACCTGGGAAGCCCGCCGCCAGTACGTCTACGGCGGAATCTACATCGACGAGCCGTTGATCTTTGACAAGGATACGGACAGCGACGGCGACTGCACGGACGCCGGCGGAAGCTCTCGCTTGTTCTACTGCCAGCAGGCCAACTTCAATGTCGTTGCTCTCGCCGAGAGCGACGGTGATGTGGTCGAGAAGGTTACGTACGATCCTTACGGAGAGTATAGCCTCATCCTCGACGGTTCTACCGGTAACGCACTGTTCTTCCAAGGACAGAGGTGGGATAGCGATGCCGATCTTTATTACTTCAGGAACAGGGACCTCAGCCCACAGCTGGGGAGGTTCTTGCAGAGGGATCCGAAGGACTACGCGGATGGAATGAATTGTTACACGTTCGGAGGTGGTGCCCCCATACAGTATCTTGATCCACTCGGGCTTGAGAAGAAGAGCTTCATCATATATACCAAAGAAGAGGCGCTGACCAAATGGTGGAGATTGGGCGCGACCGTGTATCCTGGCGAGACAGTCCCTACAGACAGCCTGAAGGACGCCGTTGATAAGATCATCGAGAGCCTTGATGAGTGTGATTGCATAGGATCTGTGGAGATATGGAGCCATGGCTGTCCTGGTCAAGCCCTTGTGGGGAAAGACTGGATCACGTCAGCTGACTTCACTTCCGCAGGAGAGCACTACGATGATCTGTCTAGACTGAAGGAGCACCTTTGTGATGATGCCTTCATATACTTCCGGACATGTTCCACGTTTGCAGGAGACGAGGGAGCAGAGTTTGCCAAAGATGCTGGGGATTTCTTCGATAGTAAGGTTGGAGGACATCTGGAGAACATAGCACTCAAGCAACCAGGATATGTTGAATACACTCCCGGAGAACAGCCCCAATGGATGCAGAATGGCGAGGCTCAAGGTAAGATCACCCGAGAGTCTACTAAGAAGAAGGTCTACAAGGAGACGAAGAAGAGCAAGGACAAGAAGAATAAGGGGAAGTAGTGGACGGCCAGTGAGTGCGTGCGAGCGTTGATTGTAGAGGACATGCTGATGATCCACTTAATACCATCATCTCGACAAGATAGAGTTCCTTTACTGATGGTGATCATTGTCTTCTGGATCTTGTTTCCTGGGTGTCAAGATGAACAGACGGAGATTAAGTATCTCAATATCAAGAACGCCGTCGATACTATCATAGTAGGATCAGTGCAAACAAGCGATAGGGACGTTGTGCGGCGATGTGTTACTGAAGCAAACCGGCTACCTCTGAAGCTTTGGCGTCCTGGAAAAGGCGAGAAAGCAAGTCGATCAGTTGTTTTTACAGGTGAGTCGGGCCTAGTTCTAGAGTTACGGTTCTTTGTTCCCTATCGGAAGGGCCAGGTTGCACACATAGAAGTGAGAGCCCCTGAAGCAGAACCAGTTCTTGTCCAGTTTTGCAGTATGCCTACTATTGGTCGCCTCATCTCATACAAGGAATTTGTATTCCGGCGCCAGCAGCTGAAGGATTGGAGCACGAGCTGGAAATGGGATGAGATTGATAAGAATAGCCTATCAAGAAGAATGAGGTTACTTAACACGCTTGTTACAAAAGAGATTGCGGTTCCGGCAGATGAAGGCCGCCTGAAGGAACTCGTTGCACAATTGGATAAGCTATCGATAGATCGACTGGATGATTTCAGAGACTTCCTAGAGGTGGATGTTGGCCAGCTTCTTGACTAACTGCGCTACGGGTAATAAGGAAATGGGGATAGGAGACAGGCGCTCAGTACGAGCGCCTGTCTCTGAACAGTGTCTTGACAAGAGGTCAGGCGATCATCAGACCGGCGATTCAGATGAGGCGGAAAAGTCAGGATCTCTGCGGATCCTGCGAAGCGCCTGATGGTCGTCGTGTGTGAGATGCGGGTAATTGGGGACAGGCACGAATGGCGTGAACTTAAGGTCTTTGCGCATGGGGTAGGGGCAGGCGCCCCCCCCGAGTCTTCGAGGGGCAGGGCCGCAAGGCCGGCAGGCGTTGCCTGCCCGCGCACGCGGCAGGAAGACGGCATAGAGGGCGGGCAACGCCTACGCAGCTAAAGCTGCTTCCTGCGAAGACGCACGGGCGGCCCGCCCCTACCCGACGGCCCGCCTCGTGACGACCTATAGCGGCGTGAAGTCAGGGGCGGCGATCTCCTGCGGCAGCGAAGAGGCCGTCGCCGGAATCGTCGGGAACATCACCACGAACATCTACTATGCCGGCACCTGCCGGATCAAGGAGACCCGACAGCGCGCCGGCTGGGCCGGTGCGGATACCACGGTGGCGAAGTTCGAGTATTCGGCCGATGGAAAGCTGCTCAAGACGACCGATGCCATGGGGAACGTGACAACCAACGAATACACGCCAGCGGGCTTCCTCCTCAAGGTTACCGATCCCAGGGGGGATTATACGGAAAACGATTACGATCTCCAAGGCAGGCAGCTCGAGTCGCGGCGCTACGGCCTCGGCGGAGTGGGGCCTGTTCTGATGGGCAAGACGAAGAGTGTTTACGACGAGCTCGGCCGCGTAGTTGAGGCCAGGGTGTGCAATCCGCGCCTTCAGGGCCAGGAGCAGGAATCAAACGAAATCCTCACGAAGAACACCTATCACATGAACGGGGGGCTGTATCAAGTTGAGTACCCCGACAGCACCACGGAAGAGCCGATAAAGACCACCTATGAATACAACGCCGTTCTTCGGAAGTTCAGCCAGGAACAGGATGCCGAGGGGAATATTACAAACTATGTGTACGATCCCGCCGGCAGGACTGTGGCAGTCGAACGCATCGCCGGGGGGAGAACGGAAGTCACAACCACCGCCTACTGCCAGGACGGCCGCGTGAAGCTGACGGCCACGTGGGGCACCGGGTTATACGAATCAGCCCTGGTCACAACGTACGAGTACAACTACGACGACAGCGAAGATGCGGCTTACACGCTTGTGACCGACCCGGAACTGAAGACTTTCCATACATACGTCGATCTCCTCGGGCGCACAACAAAGATAGTGGCCGACAAGGGCGAAGGCCACATCAACCAGACCACCCTCTACACCTATGACGAGGTCGTGGCGGGGGGCTGCCGCAACACGATCGTCGCGAAGAACGAGCCCCATCCCGACCAGATCACGGAGTACCTCCGCACTGACCAGGTCGACGCCGGCCTCGTGACCAGCGTCGTCTACCCAGACGGCAAGGCAGTGGTTTCCACCTACAATCCCGACGGCACCCTCCGCACAAAGACCGACCAGCGCGGCTGGACGACCACCTTCACCCGCGACGGCCTCCGCCGCGTCACGCAGGAGGACGTTTCGACCGTCCAAGGCAAGCCTGTCGAAGGCACCGTGCAGGTCATATATCGCTA
>DASRZD010000061.1:0-3682 GCA_035686805.1 Armatimonadota bacterium | reverse complement strand
TGCATCCCCGGCGAGGAAGTCCCTTCTCCTCTGGAACTCGTCCAAGGGTGGGGGAATCCTGAGGGGCAAAAAGTCTACATGCGGGCATGGGACCTGCACATGCGGCTATCTGATCTGGCCCTCGGCAAGGTTGCGGAATAGGGGCGCTACAGGGCCAACTCCAACTCAATCTCATCCCTGATCGGAATGCCGTCTATGCCGACTTCCGGTATCTCCGGCTTCAGTTTGCGGGACTCAGCAATGGCGTTCGGATAAACGGCGGCGATGACCATGCCCAGGCGCTGGTAGAACCTCAGGGCCTTGGTATTGTCATTGGTTGTGATCAGCCAGACCCGCGAGCAGCCATGTGATCGGGCAATTGAACAAACTTCATGAACAAGCGCAGTTCCGATACCCCGTCCCTCCGCCAATGAGTTTAGCGAGACGATCTCACACTGGCCGTTCTCAATGGCGTAGGTGAGCAGCCCGACAGGCTCTTCATCCTTTACGGCCATGAGTCCCGGCAACTCATCCGCCTGGTGTACCTTCCCGCGAGTGACTATTCTAGGAGAGGCCCAGTTCTCGGTTAGCAGTTCTCTTGCCCAGGGGCGATGCTTTTCTGTGAATTCGATGATTTCAATGTCCATGGCAATGATTAGCTGCTAACAAAGCCGGTCTGCCCATCGGGCCGATCCTTCCTTAGCTCTGCGATCTCTTCTTCGGTGAGCAGGGGTGGATCGGATATGGGAAGCTCGCCCAGAAACTCAACCTCCATGTCTCGCTGGATCACCCAATGCGTACTATCAGTGCCGGGCATCTCCACCACATCGCCTGGTGCGGCATCTGATATGACATATAGAAACCCCGTGACCTCGCCGTTGTGCTTGACAACGCCGTAGTCATCCGACATGGACACCATTGGTGGCTTATGAGAAAAGGCCTTCGCCACTTCCTTAAACGGCGTCACCACACTGCCCTTGCTCAACATCGTCAACTCAAAGGGCGAGCCATGATACCACGGGCCATTGCGATTGCTTTCCTTTACGTCTCCTGCTTCTGACATTGGTAGTACGCACGGAATCCTGTCTGCCCATACTGTTTGTGAAGTATAGCGAAGCCGGCGCGTTCGATCATACTCTCCATTATCCATCCGAACGTGGGGAATTCCTCTCGCATGAGGACGCCCATGATGTTACGTCCATTGGCATCAAGGCGGTCCTTATTCCTCTCGATAAGATCATCCAGCACTTCAGCATATCGGTTGATGTCGAAGGACAGCACGTGGTCTTCCAGGTGCAGCCGCCCGTTTGGCTTTAGTATCGCCGACATGCGAAAAAGTGCCACCTGCTTCCAGAAGTCAGGCAGATGATGCAGTGCGCCGCAGCACACCACGCCGTCAACCAGCGGACCGGCATGTTCATAGGTCAGGAATCCTGCGTTGTGGAATTCGATGTTCGATAGTCCTGTTTCTCTTGCCATCTTTGCGGCCAGGTCAAGCATCACAGGGGAGATATCAACTGCGATAACCTTCCTGCAATGCGGGGCTGCCGCAAGCGCAAAAGACCCAAAGCCCGAACCAAGGTCCAAAACCGTCTTGCTGGGATCAAGCTCCAGGAACTTCAGGATGAAGTCATTGACCGCATTCCTATCCTGGCTGCGGCTTCTCTCCTCGTAGGCCGCGGCCTCCTTGAGGTCGGTGTAATCCGTCCCGGTGGTCCGTGTCTCGTCGTACAGCCACTCCGGAATCTCTCTCATCCTCCTAAGGTCTCCAGTCTAAAGTCTAAAGTCTAAAGTCTAAAGTCTTCCTCAAAGATACCTTATCTTCGAAACCGCTGCACCAGTGGAAAGCACGACCGCGATCCAGAAGAATGGGTCAATCAGCGCGCGAAGCACAGGGGCATACGTCAGTTTTCCGGCTGCGTTGAGAGCCGCTATTGCCAGTAGCGGCCCAGTGAACTGAATCGCTAGCGCCCCGATGACCATCAATGCGCCTACGACTATCTCCAGCTTGCGCCCGCGCTTCATGCCGGATGCCCTCAAGATCAGTCCGCCGGCGAAATAGCCATAGGGCATGGAGAGGAATATCACGAAGAAGCCGATATGGCCGATGAGCGCCGCAATCACTCCTGCCGCCATCGCGGTGATCCCTGCGACTACGAGCCGCCCGGGGCTGACTTTGAACAGCACGGAGTTCTTCACCTTGCCGCAGTCGGGGCACTTCATGCCGACGGGCGTGGAGACCATGCATCGCGGGCAGATGGGAGTCCCGCAGCTCGCGCACGTGATGGCGGTCTCCTCCCTGGGATGCCTGGCACAATGCATTACGCTTGAATCAATGGCCTGTTCCATGTGAGTTGTTTGTAGAATATCGCCAACCGCATTTCAAGTCAAGTAGGAGGGTTGGGAAAGGAGCAGTTTCTCGTCTACTTCACCATCAGCTTAATCGACTTCCAAAGGCCGCCGGCGAACCCTCGATCATAGACCATTATTGCCAGGGTGTTCTCCGCACCGGGCTTCAGGAAGGGGGTCACGTCCAGTGCAAACGGCACTTCCCAGCCGGCCGGACCGATGTCATGAACGCCAACGGATTTCCCATTCAGCCACACCCATGCCGACTCATCCGCCGCCCCGACCGCGAGGAAGACGCGCTTCCCCGGTTCTACCGCCGGCGAGGTGAATCTCAGGCGATACCAGGCCTTGCCGTCGTATTCCTCACCCTGCTCCTCCCAAAACTTCCCGATGCTGATCGTCCGCCAGCTCGAATCATCGAAGCCGACTTTGAACCAGCCCTTCTTTTTCCCGACCTCTGATTCGTCCCGCCTGAACCGCCAGCCGTCTTTGGGGAAGTCGAAGATCTCGGTCATCGTCTTGCGAAACTCGGCGAACGTCTCCTCATCAGAGTAACCCTTCTGATCCGCGGCCTTCGGAGCAGGGGTCGTTATCTTCAAAGGGTTCTTCTCACCCGAGCCGGGGCCTTTCTTAGCGAGTGCGAGCGCATCCAGGTATTGCTGGGGCACGTTGAAGTCCCACCATTTCAGACGCTCGGAATACACCCACACGTATCCGTCGCTTGTCTCCAATGCATACGCCAGCGACGCCCTCAGTCCCGCAGGCGTGTAGTAGTTTTTCGAGAAATCATCCGGATGCCAACCGACCGGCGCGCCCCCGTTGTCCGCCCAAACACCGAATCCGCATCGGACGTGCTTCTCGAAGGCCTTGGGCTCGGTTGATATAGTCCCGGTTCGCTTCAAGACCGTATCCCGCCCGTCCTCGAAGAGCTTCCGATCGCGATAGCCGTAGGAGGATTCAAAGCCGTCCACCAATGTCGTGCCGGGCGTTGCAGCCTCATAGATGCCGTCGTAAAACGCCGCCAGCAGCCCATAATCCGCCTTCCCCAGTCCCCCGGGCTGGGATTGAAGATAGGGCAGCGATGACCCATAGAGCGTGAGGATCGTGATGTCGGGGTATTCCTTGTTGATCGCTCGGATGAACTCCCTGCCCCGTTCCTTGATCCTGGCCGCGTACTCATCATACGTATGGTTCTTGGGCAGGCTCCGGAAGTTCCAGATCTGGTGCTCGCTGTAGTGCTCCGGGTCGAACATGATGCCCTTGCACCCGCTAAGCTTCGCTACTCTGGCCAGAGATGCCGCATTCTCCGCGATCGCCTGCCACTCGGGATCGAACCAATCCACGTCGCCCGGAT
>DASRZD010000060.1:0-5087 GCA_035686805.1 Armatimonadota bacterium | reverse complement strand
TTGGCGGCAAGCTTCTCAAGCTCGCCCACGCCATCGAGCGAAATCGAGAGCGGCTTTTCGATGAAGACGTCTGCTCCGGCGTTCAGGGATTCTATCGCCTGCTCCACGTGAAGTCCGGTGGGTGAGCAGATGAATACGGCATTCGGTTGGTCTGCGAGCGCTTCGGGCAGATGCTCATAGGCTCTGGCAATGCTGAGCCTTTCCGCTGCAAATGCGCGCATCTCGGGAGATGGATCGCATACCCTTACGTCGGCCAGGCCCATCTGCCGGAGAACCCTGCCATGCCTGCGACCGATGGAGCCGCAGCCAACAACCAGTGCGCTGAGTTTTTGCCAGTCTTCCATGATTCACCTGCTCTTGCGGATTGCCTTAACGATAGCTTCTGCCCGATGGAGCAAAAAACCTCCCTGCATTGGGTATCAAGCTGCACAAACGAAGTCTGTCTTCTCATGCCGGCCTGTGCCAATCAGATGACCGCGGATCGCATCACGAGCGACCTCCGATCCGACGGCCGAGATGACGAAGGCATCGGGGTGATTCACCAGTTCCGCAGGCAGCACGATGGGAATCCCCCGAGTATGGTGACCGATCTTCTTAGGGTCAGTATCTATGACGGCTATCGGCCGGATTCGTTCCCTCACCAGGTGCTTGATCAGTCGGCGGCCCATCATCCCCGCGCCCCAGACGATCACGGGACGGGTCGTCAACTTTGCGAGGAAGTGCGCCTTCAGGCGAAGGAAGTTCTCCACCGAGTATCGGGAGTCAGTGAAAGTGAGACGATGTTCCGATTCGCGCCAGAAGAGCAGAGTCTTCGGCACTTTGGCGAATCGCTTGCCTGCCATGAAGAACCTCAGCCAGAGATCATAGTCCTCCGGCCAGCCCATCTCCCGATAGCCGCCGAGCGCGCGAAGATCATCCATCCGCATCATGACGCTCGGATGGGCGAGTGGACTCTCGACGAAGATGTCCCTCGCGATCTCCTCATGGGCGACCAGAGAATTCAGCCACGATTCGTACTTGAGGAAGCCGGCCTTTACGCAACTCCTTGGAAAGGACCTGACCAGGCATCCGCAGACGCTGACTTCGGGGTGGGCCGTCATGAACTCCGACTGGAGGCGGAGGCGCTCGGGATGGCAGACGTCATCCGCATCCATGCGGGCAATGAGGTCGCCCTGGCACTCGCTCAAACCGGCATTGAGAGCGGGAATGAGCCCCGAATGAGGGATATGGACGGCTCGGAGGCGAGGATCGGACATCTGATCCAGGATTGTGCCTGTTTCGTCAGACGAGCCGTCGTCCACGGCGATGATCTCAAACTCCTCGAACGTTTGGCGCTCGAGACTTGTAATCGCCTGGCGGATCGTGGCCTCGGCGTTGTATGCCGGGAGCAATACCGAGATCATCGAGGAGTCACCAGGAAGCATCGGGTGTCAACTACCTCGTCGGCCGGGAAATGGAGTTCGCCGCCGGTGATCTTGGCAGCGACGGGAGCGTTGCCATCAACCGGGACTACCTCCAATGGCGGCTTGATCCATGGAGGGATCCGCAATATGACTTCCGTATCGCCAACCGGTTTCCCGATAAAGCTTGCGAGCGAGGATCGGTGGCTGAGGTTGAGCAATACCACTGCCATCGCATCATTTGAGACGATGGTCTTCGCCAATATGTGGGGCGAGCTGGTCTTGACCCAATCGTCGGGGGCGGGAGTCCCGGATTCCACGACCTCCCCTACCCGCTTGAGTTCGGCATGGAGGCCGGTCATGGCATCCCAGAGAGGCTTGGATTTGGCCCCCTCCCCTCCTCCGCCTGAGCCGGAATGGATGTAATGGATGATTCCGCGAGCGCCGCATGCAATCATCCCGTAGCATTGGAGACGCATCTCGCCGATAGTTGGGGGCCGTCCCGACCTGGCAGGGCCAAGGTTGAAGAAGTGGGTGACCCCGAAAAACGGCTTAGGCTCATTGGCACGACGGAATAATGTGAAGCAATCCAGGAGATCAGGAAGGAAGGCCGGACGCTGAACCGCCGTCGAGCCGGCCTCGCCGCTGACGTAACTGCCCAGACCATAGCGATGAGTTGCGAGCACATCGGCCGCCTCCCCGTAGACTAAGTAATTCGCAGGCCGGAAGGTATTGTCAAGCTGGATGAAAGTATATCGCTGAGGATCGGACTTCTCGAAGAATTCCCCCCTCGCGACAAGCTCCATCGCACTCGCACCAAGCCATCTGCCGGCATAGTAGTCGGCGACATCAGGCTCGTCGACCAGATGATGATACAGCAAACTGGGCCGAGTATCCGCAAGCGATTGCTTCGCGGCCTCTTCCTTGAAGAGGGATACCTTTTCAGCAGCCCGATCAACCAACGGCTCGCGGATGTATTTCGCCCCTGCTGAGATCCCGCTCTTCGCCAGGAGGTCGAGGGTCTCGGCTGGCAGCCATGTAAAAGAGAGATAGTGATTGATGCCGTGGGCAGCCCAATCAACGGCATTCTCTGCGCTCGGGATTCCGTAGACGCCGATGAGGAACTCGGCGGGGATGGCTCGGATCTGATAGGCGGTCGAGTCGGCCTCCAGGACGTGATACGATCCCTGTTCGAGCGGCTGACGAAGACTGATGCGAGCGAAGGCAAGGCCATCGGCATTGTTAAAGCTCGCGTGAACGATCTTCCCATCGAGCCGCAGTCGGCGGATAGGATTCCTCGTGCGGGCGTAGACATCTATATTGCACAAGTCCGGGCTGAACCGAATCGCCTGGAATCTGAGCGCCTCAGGACCGACTGATACTTGCTTTGTGATCGTTTGGCCGGCGGAAGTCGAGACTTGGACTGCGACCGGCTTGCTGGGTGGCTTGGGTAGGACTATGATCAGATCGGCAATCCCACCTGGGGGGATGGGATTCGGGCGGGAGCGATACCACAACACGTCCCTCGGCCGGAGCTCATCCCGGGTCAGGGAGGCGGTATCGAACCCATTGACGATCGGCGGGCTCACGGTGACAGCCTCTTTGCCGTCATTCACAAGAAACAGGTGCAGGCTGTTGTTCGTGTCGCGGTAGTAGGCCTCCGACACGCGCACATTCCCGAATGCCGGGATGGATATCAGGAGCAGAACGATTATGTGTTTCATCTCTCATCCATTGTATACGGAACCCCGGCTGGAGGTAAAGGCCGCAGCCTCAACGAATGGCAACTTGAGTTCAACGGTTTCCAATTCGGATGCGTCGAATAAGTGGAGAGTTGGACGGGAGCGACATCTGTTTGAAGAGTCTGCCCGATGAAGAGCTGATGGCGCTGTGTGCCTGTGGAAGCAGGCAGGCGATGGATGAGATCGTATCCAGGTATCACGGCAAGCTCCTGGATTTCGCCTTTCGACGCCTCGGGGATCGGGAGACATCAGCGGACATCGCCCAGTGCGCTCTCGTTCGGGCATTCGAGTCGGCGGGGAGTTTCCGGCTGCAGTCGTCCTTTCGCACGTGGCTTTATGCCATCGCGCTGAACCTCATTCGAGATGAGTGGCGGCGGCGAAAGCAGCGGAGAGAATCGCTGGCCAGCGAAATCGAGGGAGTGGACGACTTCATCGAGGCTCAAAACCCTTCTCCCGAGGGCTCGGCGCTGGATAAAATGGCGGCACGAGAGTTGTGGCGAGCAGTCGGTGGATTGTCCGAGAACTACAACACCGTCTTGATCCTGAAGTTCCGCCAGAGACTAACTTACGAGGAAATCGCAGAAGTGATGGGCGCTCCCAGCGGAACTGTGAAATCCTGGGTCCACTACGCGCTCAAGGAGTTGAGAGAGCGACTTGGACCCGTAGAATGTGAGGTTTAGCCATGGAATGCAGGCAATGTGAAGAATCACTTATGGGCTATGCGTGCGGGGACTTGCCGTCTCCGGAGATCGAGCTTCACCTGATGGATTGTGCCAAGTGCAGGGAGGCGCTGGAGTGTTACCGGTCCACGATGAAGTTGCTGGCGGACGAGCCGATGTTATCGCCAAGTAAGTCAGAGTCGGCCCAATTGGCTCGGGCATTGGAGCGAGTCGCCGCACCTAAGGTGAGCATCCGGCCGAGTGAGGTGTTTGGCTTCGCAATCGCAACCGCCCTTACGTTCGCGTTCCTGGTGATCGTCCTGGGGCTGCAATTGCTTGGCCGCATTAATATCGTGTGGATGATAGGACCGCTGAACGTGCCGAAGGTCGTGGTTTCCGCGGTGGCAATCCTGATCGTGACCTCGTTTATTCCGATACTCATCACGGCGAAAAAGCGTCCGCTGAACGGGCTGACGTTCAGCAGATAGGAGATCAATAATGCGTATATTCAAGAAGATCGTAGGGTGGCTGGCATTTCTCTCGCTGGTGGGGGCGATGGCTTTCGTCGGGGCCTGGATATACTCGATCACGGCGCCATTCTTCCATGGGGCGGCCATATATGAGCTCGAGCCGCCTGATCCGTCGAAGATACTTCCCTCGGTTGCACAAGCGCTGGGCAACTCACAGGAGGAGCACAGGATCTTGACCAGGTTTTCGGAAGAGAAGGGTGACCCCGTGCGGATGTACGATGGAGTTGATGCTCTGGAATGGATGCTCAATCACGGGCGTATCCCGGAGAAAGGCGACTACACGAATGTATCCGCAGTCGCTGTATTCGACAGGAAGGGCAAGATACTTTACGCGGTTCCCAGCTATCTGGAAGGCCGGGTCGTCCCGATACGCATCCCGCTCGATGAGATAGAGGACAGCTATCCCGGGCGCTCGGCCAGACGCACCGCGCCGTTTTGGAGTAGTCAGTTTGCGACCGTAATACGAGCATACACCCGCGATGTCGGAGAAGTCTATCAGAATCGGATAATCGGTCATGATGGCAAGGCGGTCGCACTCCTGGCAACGGCGGAACGAAGCAATCATTATGTCTTGTTCGGTAGATTCGACAGGGAGCGCGCCACCGAAATGGGGGTTTGGGCGATCATATTCTTTGCCGCGTACTGGCTGCTGCTGCCCGCCTGGGTAGCGCTCGATGCCGGCTGGCGGGGAATGAGGTCCTCGGCCTGGGGAATCCTCGTGCTGGTCATGAACTTGATTGGGCTGGGCGGCTATCT
>DASRZD010000059.1:0-3723 GCA_035686805.1 Armatimonadota bacterium | reverse complement strand
GGGTGCGGGGGCGGACGATGGGGAAGTAGGTAGTGCCGGTCTTCTTTCGAGAGCAGACGCCGGTGACTGCGACGTGCGAATATTGCGCTGGAAGTGTGAGGCCGCTGATCCGCTGGCTGCAGTCAGCCCGAACTCCGGTATAGCCCGTGCCGTCAAGACGGCCGAAGCCATCATCTACGTAGAACCAGCCGGAGAGGTCGTTCACAAAGGTTACCTCACCCCAAATGGTTACCAATAGGCCGGTGTTATGCGTGCCGATGCCGCCGGTGATCCCCGGAGTATTGGCATTCAACGAACTGCCACCAACACTCCTGGTGATCATCCCCAGCGAGTCAACCGTATAGGTTGCAGTTCGCGGATAAACAGACGGGTTTAAGATCGCCCGCTCGGAGTATTGCGAGCTCAGCGTACCGAATACGTCCACCCCATCGCCCTCGGATACCGTGGTCGGCGAGCCATAGACCTTGATGCCGGACGAGCGATCCTCATCCTCGATATAGAATGTGGCGTTGAGCACGTCATTCCCAGCTGTCACGGTCTTGCCGGTGACATAAACAGGCGTGTTGTCGGCAGCCTCCTTCAAAGAAGCCACCGACGGCGATGGGCCGACGGCATAGTCCCAAGAATCAATCAGCGCGCCTGAGTCATTCTTCGCCTCGCAATGGACTCGGTTGCCGTCAACACTCACGACCACGTAGTGGTATTGGGCGATTGTGTTGGGATACCCGGAGGCAATCGGAGCGCCGCATGTGCCGTTGATCACCTGGGTGATGCTCCCATGCTGTGAGCGCTGGTACAAGTGCTCGTGCCCGCAGAAGTACGTGCGGACGTCCGCATCGGTCATAATATTCCAGAAGTCATCGCGCTCGGAGGGGTAGGCATCCAGCGAGCTTCCGATATGCGGTCCTGCCGGATAGCCGGGATCATGGGCCATGACGAAGATATGGGGCTGAGCGGTTGTCGCAAGATCGGTAGTCAGCCATGACCGCTGGACTTTGTGCTGCTCGCCATAGTGATCGCTGTTCAGGAACACAAAATGGGCGTTCTCGTGATCGAATGAGAACACCATCTCCTCATGTCCCAGCGGGCCGTTGAGCGGTTGATTGACCTTTGCCCGGAGGACATTCGCTTCGGCGGTGGAAGTCTGAATCTCATGGTTGCCCGGAGTGTAGTACCAGAGACAATTGAGCTTATTCATCTCCACCAGCCAGGTGTCCATTTGGGAGCTCAGAGTGGCGTCGCTGGAAGAACCGGTTACGGCATCGCCCTGGAAGATGACCAGGTCAACGTTCTCGGCATTGATCCTGGTCACTATGGTGCTGAGCGTTGTGACATTCACGCCATTGGTGGTCCCGCGGCTGTCCGCCATCGAGACGAACTTCCACGCGAAGGCCGGGCCGGCGAGTATGAGCACTACGGCGGCGAGAATCGCTATTCGGCGAATGCTATTCATGGTAAACATCCCTTACTGCAAGATAACACCATTATAGCACACGGGAACCACCGCACAAGGAAAAAACACTCGAACGCCGAACACTACAACTCGGAGGGCCACCATGCCGGTGTTCGACGAGAGGGCGGTCATTGAGTATCTGAGGCGGTCGTACATGGCGGTTGACGGCCTGTGGTTCGTCAAGGCGGAGGAGCACCTATCCCACGGGGAGGCCCTCGAGCTCGATGAGCAGGTGTGGCAGATCATGCCGAAGATTCAGGCCCGCAAGGCGAAGGAACTCCTGAAGATCGAGGGCGGCTCTCTCAGCGACCTCGCGCTCGCACTTTGGCTGAAGTTCGCCGCCGAAGGGTATGAGTACCGGGTGGCCGAACGAACCTCGCACATCCTGCGAATACACATTCATGCCTGCCCCTGGCTGGAGATCTTGCGGAAAGCCGGCAAGATGTCGCAAGCCGCCGAGATCTGCGATCGGATTTGCGTCAGGGAGGGCGGCATCTGGGCGAAGGAGTTCTCGCCTGACATCGAATTCTGCCTGGAAACCAAGATGCCCGACGGAGCGCCCGTATGCAACTTCCTCTTCACCCGGCCGCTCTCGGCCGACGCCATACCTCCGCCGGAGGAGCAGATGGAGGCCGCCGGGTGAAGCCCGTGAACGGGGCTGGTGTGACTAGACCGGTTGACCGGGCTTCTCTTGGTTACGTCAGACCGGTCGTTTACGGCCGGTGCCAGGATTCACCTCACGAATTCCGGCCTTCGGTCTGACCATCTGCGCTCGAAGAGCAGGGGAACCAATATCACCCAGAAAAGCATGAAGAGCATCTGGATTGTCGCCCTTGTCATGTAAGAGGCGACGTGATGCAGCCATGTCTGTGGAATCAACGAAATCACCGTCGCTTCGCCTGCTAAACTCACGGCCACTATGCCGCTGAACAGGACTACCAGCTTCCGATGCCAGGTGATGGAACGAGCGTACGCAAGCGCAGTTACGATGATCACAAGCGCCGGCAGAAGGTCCAATGCCAATGTGACGATCCACCGGCCCGGCACCACTGGATGCGAACGCAAACCGACATAAAACGCAAACAGGAAGAGCGATGCCTGCGCGGTGTTGCCGTATGGGTGGCGGGCGAAGACGCGCAGGGCCAATGCCATCACAAGCGGCGCAGGCACCAACAAGAGCAGAGGGTAGAACCAGCCGGTATGGACTAGCGCCGGATGCATGACGTACATCGCTTCTGCCAGTATGGTCCATCCACCGAGGATAAGAAACCATTTGGTTGAACGACGGAACGTCGCCATAGCTGCAATCCCGAACACGAGTATGAATATGAGCGATGGAACAATGTTCTCTTGGTTCGCGGGAAGCTGCTTGCGAATCAACTGCTCCAGCAGATACACCGTGGCAATCAACTCATTGATGCCGACCACGAGCCACGTTGCCAGCCACACAGGCCGCCGGTTGCGCATAAGCTCCCGTATGCTCCCGGTGAGGAGGATCGCTGCGAAAAGCACTGACAGGATCAAGAGATGGGCCAAATATGAGTGGACGGCAGATAGAAAAGCGGGTGAGGCAGGCAAGGCTCTTGCCACGGGGATATGCAGAAGGGTCGCGAGTATTCCGGTCACAAACGGGAATGCCGCCAGCAAGGCCGTCTTCCACGTCGCCCGGCAGTGGATCGCCTGCAGACGAAATGCGACGTCCGCCGGGTCGCCGAGCCTCCGACTCGTCTCCCGGGCGGCGAGATCAGCATCCATCCCGGAGGCAACCAACTCGCCCTTGAGCTCCTCATAATGCGATTTCAGCTCTCGAATGACTTGAGCCTTCTCACCCGGCGGCAGGTCGAGCTTCTTTTCGACTTCGCTTAGGAAATCCATTGTCGCTCTCCTATCCCGCCTCGGGCGCAACACTCAATACGCGATTGACGTTTTTCTGGAACTCTCGAAGCTCTGCCTGGCGGCGGGCAAGCTCGTGTGTTCCCTTCTCAGTGATTCGGTAGCTCTTCCGATCCCGGCCGCCGGAGACATTCTCCCAGTAGCCCTCGATCAGTCCGTCCTTCTCCAATTGATGAAGATGCGGATAGAGAGTTCCCTCGCCCATGGCGAAGTACCCCTCGCTGAGCTGATCCAGCTCCCGGGCGATCCGGTAGCCGTGCATCGCTTCCCTCGCGAGCACCGACAGGATGAGCACCACGGCGTTCCCTTTCACTAGTTCAGTTGGCGCAGACATCACATACCTCCAAGTACAATACATCGGACTTAGATGTATTGTA
>DASRZD010000058.1:0-2043 GCA_035686805.1 Armatimonadota bacterium | reverse complement strand
TCGAGGCTATGTTAGACCAGGCGGTCAATCCCTCTTCTGCCCGAACCACTCGATTGTCCGCGCGAGGCCTTCTTCGAGGCTGACTTTCGGCTCCCAGCCGAGCAACTTCCTGGCCTTTGAGATATCGGGCTGGCGGCGGCGCGGGTCATCGGTCAGCGCCTCGCAGAACGTCACCCGGCTCTTGCTGCCGGACAATCTGGCGACCATTCCGGCGAAATCGAGGATCGTATGCTCCTCAGGGTTGCCAAGGTTCACCGGCTCATGCTCGTCTGATAATGCGAGCCGATATATGCCCTCGATGAGGTCCGTGACAAAACAAAAGCTCCTGGTCTGGGTGCCGTCGCCATAGATGGTGAGCGGCTCGCCGGCCAGGGCCTGCTTGATGAGCGTGGGCACCACTCGGCCATCGTTCAAGCGCATCCTTGGGCCATAGGTGTTGAATATTCGGGCGATCTTCGTATTCAGATTGTGGGTCTTGTGATAGGCCGTGACCATCGCCTCCGCGAAGCGCTTCGCCTCATCGTAGACCCCTCGCGGGCCGACGCAATTGACATTGCCCCAATATTCCTCGGTCTGAGGATGAACCAGCGGGTCACCGTAGACTTCGGAGGTCGAGGCCAGGAGGTAGGTCGCCCCGTGGGCCTTGGTAAGTCCGAGCGTCTTGTGAGTGCCGAGCGAGCCAACCTTGAGGGTTTGAATCGGGAACTGAAGGTAGTCAATCGGGCTTGCCGGGGAAGCAAAATGGAAGACGAAATCCACCTTGTTCCTGAGATAGAGGAACTCGGTGACATCGTAATGGATAAACTCGAAGTTGGGGTTTCCCAGGTGATGGGAGATATTATCGGTCGTACCCGTGATGAGGTTATCCATCGCCGTGACCGCATAGCCCTTCTCCAGCAGCAGGTCGCAAAGATGCGATCCCAGGAAGCCTGCCCCGCCCGTAACCAGCACTCTCTCCATGTGAGGATTATATGCCAGCGGCAGGGAGAGCGTCAAGCCCACGGAGGAGGCAGGCTCAAGCACGGTGAACCGGGGACTATCATGGAGATTCAGGAACTGACAGGTTGGCCGGATGAGCTGCGGGAGCAGGCGAGGGCGCTCTATGAGTGCTCGTTCCCGACTGAGGAACTCAGGGATTTCGATGGGCTGTTCGAGCGCAACCCCAGTATACTGGTCGCTCGGAAGGGCGATGCGCTCCTTGGATTCAGCATATTCCGCGTCCTGGAGGCGGCGTCACTCGGGTATCTGTGGTACTTGTGCGTGGATCAGTCGGCGCGCGGCGGGGGAATCGGCCGGCAGCTTTATCAGCGGACGCTCGATTCGCTGAAGAACGGCAATGGCCTCAAGGGGCTGATCTTCGAGGTCGAGCGGCTCGATTCGGAGTCACATCCGGTGTACGGCAATCCTATCCGGCGGGTGAAGTTCTACGAGCGCCTGGGAGCGAGGCTGATTCTGGGCTATGACTACCGGCAGCCGCCGATCCCGCCTTATGGCGAAGTCCCTCTCCAACTCATGTACCATCCGATTGACGGTACGCCGTCCGAGGCCGACTTGGCCGTGATAGTACAGGACTTCCTCCGCTGGGGACAGGGGGTCGAGACTTCGGTGGACCCCGCAGGCCTTGGCCTGGGATGATGGGTCCTATGGGTCGTATGGGACCTATGCCGGGGCGTATCTGTACAACCGAAAGCTCCTCTTCTCAGGCAGCGTGACCTCAATCCCCTCCTCCGGGCGCTCACACGTGAATGCCGGTAAGTCATCGCTTACGCTCTCGAACCGCGTCGGCTGGGTGAGGAACTTGGGGTGGAAGCGATATGACGGCTCGGGGTTATCCTCACGGTAGGCGATGAGGTAGCGGGAGTTCGTCTTCGGGTCATGCGACTGGAAGCCGGTCCAGGACGTGCCGTCCGGTATCTCGCCGAGCGGGAAGATGTGCCCCGCATAAATCGCCGCCCGATGCTCCTTGTACTTCGCGATCAACGGCTTCAGCACCTTCTTCGATTCCTCCGAGATCGCCGCGAGCGACTCCCAGAACAGCGGATT
>DASRZD010000057.1:0-8106 GCA_035686805.1 Armatimonadota bacterium | reverse complement strand
GGCGCCGGTGGCGGGGGTCTCATATATCATCACGTTGCGCAAGGTAAGCTTCCCGGGGACCGTTCTGTCCGCTCTTTGGACGTAGAAGTAGTACCCCTCGGACTCAAAGAAGACGTTCGTCTGAATGGGAGGCACTCGCTGAAGTCCCCAGATATATCTTACGGTAGCCTGGGCCTTTCTGTTAGCCCATGGGGTCACGGATTCACCGAGCCAGAGCGTGACGACGCTGGCGAAGAAGCCGACGATGAATATGGGAAGGAAGATGCGCCTGAGCGGAGTCCCAGCCATGCGGATCGAAGTGATCTCGCTGTCCCTGGCTAGACGGTTCACCGCCAGCGAGGATCCGAAAAGTGAGCCGAGCGGAATTACCATCCCCGCAATCCATGGGAGCTGGAAAACGATAAGTCGCATGACTAGCATGAAGGGAACCCGCTTCTCGATTATGAAGGTTATATTGTCGAAGATGACGCGGCCGATCAGCAGCACCACAAAGGCAAGGATGCTTACCAGGAATGGGGCGATCATCTCTTTCAGGACATATTTGTCCAGCTTTTTCACGGGCTTTGCACCTTATTATAGGTATTATAGCATGCGCAGGCGTTGCAGTAAACAGGCAGAAAGCCTAAAGACCGCCGCAGCAAAAGCCGAAAATGTAACAAGATATTCCAGGTATTCTTGCCTGGCATCGCATTTCTCGGCAAAGACATACGAGGCAGGAGAAGAAAATTGAGGACTAAACTTTTTTGCGCTTGCATTGCTCTCATGATACTGTCGGCAGGCACTATTGTCTACTCCGGTACCTCCGGCATTATTTCGGGTGTGGTGACTGACTCCGCTACCGGCGAAAAGCTGGAGGGCGTGAACGTCATCGTCGAGGGCACGGATCTGACGACGGTAACCGATGCGAACGGCTACTACGTGATCACGAATGTTCCACCCGGCGACTACAGAGTAACCACCAGCCTGGTAGGTTACTCGGATTCCGAAGTTCGGAAGATCTCCGTGCTGATGGACGTTACGGCCAGCGTAGACGTTGGAATGACTCAGGCTGTCGCCCAGGAGGAATCAGTCGTCGTGACCGAGTCTCGGCCGATGATCCAGCGGGACATCGTCCCCACGATGTACGTTGTGGACGACAATCAGGAGAAGATGGTCAAGAGCCAGCCGAACTTGCTCTACCAGGCTCCGGGTCTGGTGATTACTCAGCCGGGCGTAGTCCCTGACGAAGGCGGTTATCCGCACATCCGAGGCGGCAGGGCAAATCAGATAGGTTATCTGATGGACGGCATCCCGATCACCGAGCCTGTGACAAACGGCTTCGGCACGAACATTGCGACCGTCGGTCTGGATAAGATGGAGATATATGCCGGCGGTTATCGCCCTGAGTACGGGAATGCGACTTCCGGCATCTTCAATCAGATAGTGAAGACAGGCAAGACTTCGCCGGGGGTTTCGCTGGAAATGCTCAGCGGCGCACAGGCCTTCACCGGGGTTCATCCGGAGATCGGTGGAATCACTGCAAACGGTGGCGACTACTATGTGAGCTCGTACATATGGCGCAGTGAGTTGGAAGGCATGGACTACAATCAGGTAGACTCCGAGGACACGATCGGCAAGTTCAACTATCCGATCGGCGGCAAGGACAAAATGACCTTCCTGTACGGCACCGGATCAGCGAAGTACCAGTGGCCGTATATACACGCTCAGACATTCGGGCCGGACGGCTTGCAGGACATTGATCCCGAGAGAGATCATACTCACCAGAGCTACTTGCTGAACGCGCTGACCTTGAACCATACCATCAGCGCCTCATCGTTCTTCACTGTAAGACCTTACTATTTCCGAAACAGGTGGAAGCTGGACGCCGTCTCCAATCCCGACGAGATCGGTTACTGGTGGGATGCCGAGTCGGCGACGACCGGACTTCAGCTCGACTACACGAACCAGATCTCGCCAAAGCACCTGTTGAAGGCCGGCACGACTCGTATGGCCTCGAACAACCGGTATTGGGCGACCGTGCCGTACTATCAGCAATTGTTCGAGCTGCCGGAGTACAACTACACGGCCAACACCGATTCGATTCAGACGGGTCTATACCTCCAGGATCAGATGCGGCTCAGCCCAAAGTGGGGGGCGGAAGTCGGCCTTCGATATGACCGGATGAAGTATGACAAAGAGGTCAATGAGGACACTTCTGAGTCTCAGACGAGCCCGCGGCTCGGCCTCTCCTATGCGCTCGACCATCGGTCAAACTTGAGGTTCTCCTACGGTAAGATGATCCAGTTCGCGCCGACGCAGTCTATGGAGAGGGATTATACAGACTCGTTCTGGGCTGACTTCTACGGCCTTGCGGACGCAGATCTCCGGCCGGAGCGTTGCACTCAATATGATCTCGGTTGGGAGCGGCAGGTCAATGACAATTATTCAGTTCAGGTAACGCCGTTCTATCGGAAGTTCACGGATATGCTTCAGGTGGAGATGCCGGATCCCGACTTGCCGTACTATGAGTACAAGAACCTGGGCAACGGATCGAGCAGCGGTCTTGAGCTGCTGCTGAAGAAGCGAATGAGCAGCAACTGGTCGGGATGGTTCGCATACACCTATCAGAAGGCGAGGGCTCAGGCGAGCAACGACCGTGAGGAAGTCATTCCAGGCGTGTATCATTGGGTGGACTGGGATCAGCGGCATACAGCGGTGGCCGTGCTCAACTTTGCGCGCAGCGACTGGAACTATAGCCTAATGGGTCAATATGGGAGCGGATTGCCATACAACCTGGATGACGGCGATCCTGACACCAATCTACCGGGGGAAGAGACCAATTCAATCCGATCACCTTCGTACACGATGTTCAACCTGAACATCTCACGTGAAGTGAAGGGCGGATGGCTGCCCCAGGGCCAGATGAACTTCAGCATAGCCAACCTATTCAACAGCCATACTGTTTTGGATCGAGACACGGACGGCGAGCCAACCTCGCACATCGCGCCGAGATTCGTCAGTATGAGCTATACCCGACGCTTCTAGCGTCCCTCTCTCCTCTCGAAGCCCCGGGATCTCCCCTCCCGGGGCTTTTTTTTGCTGTCCGGCCGGCAAGGAGATCGGCGGCAATGTCTCCAATACTACCTTGATGAATGCGGAAATGACCCCAAAGGAACGATGGCTTGCCGCCATAAGAATGCAGCCTGTTGATCGCCTGCCTTTCTGGCCGAAGCTCTCAGGTGCTTACCCCCGAGCGCAGAAGTCGCCGTTCCGTGAGATGGACATCAATGCCATTCATGATTGGATTGGCAGCGACAAGCACGTTGGAATCGCCGGGTTCACCCGAGAACTTCGGAAATCCACCTCTGTCGAGACAGTGACTGATGGGGACGTCAGCAGGACGGTCTATCGCACCCCGCATGGCGAGACCGAGCTTATCTGCCGCTTCGATGCCATGTCCCAGGCCTGGCATCCGGTGAGCCATCCGGTGAAGACAATCGAGGACGTTCGGCTCATGACCGAGTTCTTCGCTGACGTGACCGTCGAGCTGGATCACGACCGCCTGATGAAGGTCCGGGAAGAGGCAGGGCGGATAGGTCAGACGGCCATTACCGAGAACGTGATCGGCACATCCCCTCTGATGCGCTGGGTGGAATGGCTTGCGGGGATCGAGACCGCTCATTGCCTGCTCAGCGATTGCCGTGCGGACGTGGAGGCGCTATTCGATGCAATGCATGCCGTGATGCTGCGGACGACCGAGTTAGTCTGCGAGAACAGTCCTGCCGATATCCTCTATCTCATGGAGAATACCTCCACTACGCTCATCTCTCCGGACCAATTTCGGCGATACTGCGCGCGGCACATTGGCGAATATGCGAGGGTTTCCCAACAAGCCGGGCGGAACCTCGTGCTGCACATGTGCGGCCACGTGAAGGCGTTGCTGCCCGACCTTGCGGAGATCCCGGCGCAGGCATTCGAGGCGTTCACCTCCCCCACCCTCGGCAACACGACGCTGCTGGACGGCAGGACTCACTGCCCCGACAAGTGCCTGATCGGAGGTACGAATGCAATGCTATGGACCAGGCCGTGGGAAGAGATCATCCGGCAGATCGAGCAAGACCTCGGGGAACTGCCTCATCATCGGGGAATAGTCGTCACCTCGGCGGGGGTTATGCCTCCGCTCTGCGAGCCCGAGACAATCCGCCGGGTTTGCGAGTGGGTGAAGTCGTATCCGGTCAGGTGTTGACTATCACCGGCAGGACTTGCGGAAGGATCGAAATCTCGACCGGCGTTTTGCCGAAGGGGTCGCCATCGAGCTGGACGAAAACCTCAGGATTCGACCTCAGGGTGACTTTTGTCGTGCGGAAGAACCTCACCGCCTTGTGGTACATGTGCCGGTTTATGAACACCTCGGCCACCTGGCGCATGAATCCGATCCGGTCGGTGATGGGGCGCTCGAACACGCAGATATCCAGGAAACCGTCGTTGGGGGCAGCCATCGGGGCAATGTGCAGATTGTAGGCGTAGGTGGAGACATTGGCGACGATAACCATGAAGGCTTTCGCCGAGTATGTTTCCTCCGGCATTTCGAGCGTGATCTCGGTTGCCTGGCATTTCGCCAGGGTCTCGAGGGCCTTCAGGACGTACGCCGAAGCACCTATCCAATCCTTCATCGGCAGGAGGACGTTCGTCACAACCTCGGCATCGAAGCCGAAGCCGGCCATGAGAGTGAAATAGCGGCCGTTTGCCATGCCGAGGTCAATGGGCTTGGGAGACCCTTCTGCGATGGTGCGGATCGCTTTTGAGGCGAACATGGGAATGCCCAACTCGCGGGCAAGGACGTTCACCGTGCCCAGGGGGATTATGCCGAGCGGGGTGTTTGTTCCTACGAGACCGTTGACCACCTCATTGACCGTGCCGTCACCGCCCGCGGCAACGACGATATCTGCGCCTTGCTGAGCGGCTTTGCGAGCGAGTTCGGTGGCATCGCCGGCCCTCCTCGTGAGGAGAATGTCGCACGGGATGCCATGCCGACAGAAGGCCTTGTCCAGGCGCTTCTCTAAGCCCGGAATCTTCCTCCTCCCGGCGACGGGGTTAAGTATCACGACGGCCATGGGCAGACCCCCCACCGTGCCCTCCCCCCTCAGGAGGGGGAGGGCCTAAGTGGTGGTACTATTCGACAGTGACGCTCTTGGCCAGATTTCGAGGCTGGTCAATCTCGCGATTCAGGATTTGCGACGTCCAGTAAGACAGCAACTGGAGCGGGATCATCGTCGGGACCGGCATGAACAGGTCATTGATCTTCGGTATCCAAACGACGTAATCCACAACCTTGCTCAGGTCGGGATCGCCCTCTTTCAGGAGCGCCAGTATGGTCGCACCGCGAGCCTGCATCTCCTTGATGTTGGAGATGGTCTTCTCCCGAATATGATCCTGGGTCACCGGGACGATGACCCAGGTGTCCTTCGTGATGAGCGCCAGCGGGCCGTGCTTCATCTCGCCGGCTGCGTATGCCTCGGCATGGATGTAGGAGATTTCCTTCAGCTTCAGAGCGCCCTCCAGACCGACAGCATAGTCCAGACCTCGACCCAGGAAGTATGCGTGCTCCTTGGGAGACAGCGCCTTCGAGATCTCCTTGATCTGCTCCTCGGTCTTCATGGCCTCGGCAGCCAGATCGGGAAGCTTGCGCATCTCGCGGACGTATTCCTTCTCCTGCTCTGCAGACATTGCGCCCCTGGCTCTCGCCAGGAAGACGCCCATGAGGTACAGGCCGATGATCTGAGTGATGTACGCCTTAGTGGACGCAACGCAGATTTCCGGCCCGGCACGGGTGTAAAGAATGCTGTCGCACTCGCGATAAAGCGAGCTGCCGACGACGTTAACAACTGCGGCAGTCGTCGAGCCGAACTTCTTTGCCAAGCGAATCGCAGCCAGGGTATCGGCGGTCTCGCCCGACTGGCTGATGGCGATCACGAGGCTCTTGTCATCGAGGATCGGGCCGCGGTATCGGAACTCGGAGGCCAGGTCAACTTCCACCGGCACGCCGAGCACCTTCTCGAAGAAGTACTTGCCCACGCAACCGGCGTAGTATGCAGTTCCGCAAGCCACGATGTAAATGCGGTTGAACTTCTTGATCTGCTCCTCGGGGAGTTTCATCTCCTCCAGAGCGACCGTATCTTGGGGAGTCAATCGGCCGCGCAGGGCCTCCTTGATGACGGCCGGCTGCTCGTGGATCTCCTTGATCATGAAGTGCTCGTAACCGCCCTTTTCGGCAGCGCCGGCATCCCATGTGATCTGGAGAACTTTGCGCTCGATGGGCTTGCCGCTGACGGAGGTCAGGGTGATCCCGTCCTTCGTCAAGACAGCCATGTCGCCGTCTTCCAAAACCATAAACTCTCGCGTGTGCCCGAGCAGCGCGGGAATGTCGGAAGCGATGTAGTTCTCGCCCTTGCCTACCCCCAGGATGAGTGGGCTGTCCTTCCGGGCTGCCACCAGAACGCCCGGCGCGTGGTTCGAGATGACTCCGATCGCGTACGAGCCCTCGATCTCCTTCACGGCCTCTCGGACGGCCTCCAGCAGGTCGCCCTTGAAGTGCTTCTCGACCAGGTGGGCGATGACTTCGGTATCGGTCTCCGACTTGAATACGTGCCCGGCCTTTATGAGCTCCTCCCTGAGCTCCAGGTAATTCTCGACGATGCCATTGTGGACGACCGCAATGTCGCCCCTGCAACTGGTGTGTGGATGGGAGTTCGGCGTTGATGGCGCGCCGTGAGTCGCCCAGCGGGTATGGCATATTCCAAGGGTGCCTGTCATGTCACCCGTGATAGCCTTCAGGTCCTTGATCTTGCCGACGGTCTTGATGACGTCCAAGGTGCCGTCGCGGACAACAGCGATGCCTGCGGAGTCATAGCCCCGATACTCCAGCCTGGAAAGCTGGTCGAGCAGCGACTGAACGCAGTTTCTGCTGCCCACAAATCCTACAATGCCGCACATAAATCCCCCTCGATCGGTTTGGACTTGGAGTACTTCGCGAAGCGAAAGGGCCGACTATCGGCCCGGGGAAAACTTGCTTCGGAGGTAACCGGAGATCATAGTATCATATTCCGCCGTATGAGTAAAGGCCTTGGTAGCGAGGCGAGCGCGGGTTTCGTAGGTGGTTTCGCCGTTTTCCCGTATTTCATTGAGAACGATTACATAGTCAGCCGGGTCAACGACGATTGTAACCGAGGCAAAATTCTTTGCGGACGAGCGGACCATCGAAGGGCCGCCGATGTCTATGTTCTCGATCGCTTCCTCAAGGGTGACACCCGGCTTGGCGATGGTCTTGGCGAAGGGATAGAGGTTGACCACTACCATATCAATCGGTTTGATGCCATGTTTGGCGATGGTTTCCATATGCTCCGGCTTTGACCGATCTGCCAATATTCCCCCGTGGACCGCAGGATGCAGAGTTTTCACTCGACCCTCCAGCATCTCGGGAAAGCCGGTGAGTTGGGTAATGGGCTTGACTGCAACTCCAGCAGCCTTCAAGGTATCCGCTGTCCCACCTGTGGAGTAGATCTCCTCCACAAGTTGTTGCAGCTGCAAAGCGAAGTCCACTACGCCGGATTTGTCGGAAACGCTTATGATCGCACGCTTGATCTTTGGCATGGACTATTCCTTCCCCTGAATATGAACCACCCGCCCTTCGACCCGGAGCCTCCCCTGGGCGAAGAGCTGGATGGCCTCGGGATATGCCTTGTGCTCCTGCACGAGAATGCGGGCTGCGAGCGTCTCGGCCGTGTCCCCCTCCTCCACCGGGACAACCTTCTGGAGGATGATCGGGCCGGTGTCATACTGCTCGTCCACGAAATGGACCGTGCAGCCGGAGACTTTCACCCCATAGTCAACCGCCGCCTGGTGAACGTGTTCGCCGAACATCCCATGCCCGCAGAATAACGGAATCAGCGCCGGATGGATGTTCATCACCCGATTGCGGTACGCCTTGATGATCTCGGACGGCAGGATGCGCATGTACCCGGCGAGACATACGAGATCAATCTTGTGCTGAGCCAGAGTCTCCAGGACACGCTCGGCGTAGACCTCGTCGCTTCCACATGCCTTGGGGCTGATCGCAGCCGTAGATAT
>DASRZD010000056.1:0-4822 GCA_035686805.1 Armatimonadota bacterium | reverse complement strand
GGATGGTTCCTTCTCGCCGTCAATGTAGAAGTTCACGTTCTCGTCCACCGGATATCCCGCATTCGGCGAGCCGACTCCTCGAACGGTGCAATTCCATCCGACCCACTGACCTTTCCCCTGGGTCTCGAACACCAGATAGTCCTCCTTGCCGAGGAGGAGCTTCTCCTGACGCCAGGTGGCATGGAAGTAGGCCGAATCCAGGGGCAGCGACTTCAGCGTTCGATAGTGCACATAGCTGTAGCAGGGATTGGCTGACCACGAGCCGTTTGGATAGCGAGGGTTGTCCATGGCGATCTCCACCCGCGCCGACTTCGCGAACGGCATGGGGAAATAGCAGTTCCAGCCGCGTTTCTTATTGACCAGGACGGACTCCACTCGCTCGAGTGCCCCATTCGGGTCGCAGAAGAAGTCCACGAGAGGGGCTTCCACGCCGGGATCGGTCTCGCCGTCCCAAAAGATCCGAAGGGTCGTGTCCCGATTGAGCTTCATGGCCTGCGGGAGGGCGAAGTGGATCATGGTGATGACGGCCGGGCCCTTCAGATCGGCGATGACGACCTTCGACTTACCCTCGCCGAACTGCATCTCCTTCGGGTTTTCACCCCACAGAGCATTGACCTGCCTGGTTTCGCCGTCCTTCAGCAGGCACAGCGAGTCAACGCTTTGAGAAAAGGCGGTAGCAGTAATCAACGTAAGAAGAACCACAAGTGATCTCATAATGAAGCCTCCCTGAACAAGTATTAGAGCAAAAAAGCCGAGTATTGAAGAAGTGTGAAGAAGAGAGCGAGGAGGATGAGAGTCCATGCCTTGCCCGATTCCATCACCAGCTTGCCCTGATCATCTCTGGGGGAGAAGATGGTGACCAGCAAGAGGACGATCTCGCCCACCGGGAACAGCACAAACACGATCCACGATGGGATGGTCTGGCCCTCAAAAAGGAAGCCGGCCCAGCGCGCGGGGATTTGCGCGGGCAGGTGAGGGTAGACCATGATCGCCATCACGACCTGAGCGACAAACCCCAGAACGACTACCCAAAACGTTATCTGATAGCCGGCCCGGGTCAGCTTTGGTTCGTGAACCTTTTTCGGTTTCGACGCCTCCTCAACTGTTTGCTTGCTTTTCCTGCGCTTTGCCATGCTTCACTCCGAATTCGTATTCTGCCTATTATACTTCATTCGGGCAAAGCAATGTTCCTGCGCTCACTTGAAGCGCACGGGCACGCGGACGACGTTGATCGGACTCCCGTCTTTCGCCGACTCGGAGTAGGCCTCCACAAAGCCCTTGCTCACTCCCGATGGTTTCTCAAAACTGACCTGAACGCTGAAATCGCCAAACTCAGGAGCGCCCTGCGATGCCATTATGTTCGCCCTTGCCAGTTCCCGGCCATCTTCGGTCAGAACTCGTACGGTCAATGCCGCCTCGAATACCCTCGCCTTCCCAGCCACCAGCACGGGGCTCGAGATCGCCTCGTCAACGTCCGGCTCAGTAACTATGATATTCCCTGAAGCCGACCTGGATTCTGTTTCCTTAACCTCGCTCGAGCATCCCCGCAACAGGGCGATGATCATGAATCCGATAAAGACCTTTGTCATTTTCTTAACCTCCCAGATAGAGTATTCGCCTATCCGTTCGTCGAACCTTTTATACCGAAAAGCGCATCTATTCTATATGGGTCTTTGCCATGAACAAGCTGATCATCACAATCTTGCTGATATTGCTTATGATACCCGGATCGGCGGCCGAGCGCCCGATCATCAAAGGGGTCATGGCCGATCAGCCGCCCGTCATTGACGGCGACCTGTCCGATGAGTGCTGGCAGAAAGCGACTTCGGTCGCCGACTTCTACTTCACGCCGGATGGTTCGGAGGCACCCGAGCCGACTACCGCCTGGATATGCTATGACCAGAAGAACGTCTATGTCGCCTTTTACTGCAAAGACTCCCAGCCGGACAAGATCCAGGCCCAGCAAAAGAAGCGAGGGGGCGGCACGAATACCGACGACTGCGTGGTCCTGGGCATCGCATGTTATCCGGAACTTGGGCACTGCGCGGGTTTCACAGTCACGGCCAGCGGCGTTCAAAGCGAGTATTTCGATTGGGCCGATGTGAGCAAGATCGAGTGGCGGGGAGACTGGGAGGCCGCGGCTAGACGGGTCGGTGATGGATATATGGTTGAATTGGCCGTGCCGTTCAGCATACTCCAATACCACGCTAACCAGACGAGCCTAGGGATATGCTTCCAGCGCAGCCATGCCCGCTCGGATCAGTATTGGATGTCTCCCAATACCGGACCGGCTGGAAACTTCGAGCAGTGGTATCTGTGGGACGGCCTCTCGCTCCCAAGGCCGAATATCAAGCCCAAGCTGATGGGATATTCCGTACTGGGCACTGGAGCGGACGCTCCGCATCGGACGGGGTTGGACGTCAAGCATTCGCTGACTCCGAGTTTGACCGGACTGCTCACTGTGAATCCCTATTTCGATGACGTCGAGCAGCAGGTGGCAGGTATAGACTTTACATACAATGAGCGCTATCTATCCGACAGCCGGCCGTTTTTCCAGGAAGGTGAGGGGTACTTCCCCTGGAGCAACGTTCTCTATACCACGCGGATAGGCGATATAGACGCGGGGGCAAAAGTCTATGGCAAGATCGGGAGCAACAGCCTGGCTTTCATGAACGTTCAGGACTTTGGCGAGGAGAGCCACTCCTGCCTGCAGGTAGGTCGGGAGTTCGGAAATGACAGGACTTTGTATCTCTGTGGAGTCCACAGCAATGCTCAGGGCAGTGACCATCTATCAACCATGATCTCATCAGGCTATGCCTTTATCAACAGACCCAACCGCAAGTTGAAGGGCTATGCATACGCTATCGTCGCAGATGAGCCTACCGGCACGGGGGCATTGTTCGACACGGGTGTAGACTACACCGAAGGGCCGCGAAAACCGCAATTGGGCTTGTATTACAAGACGGTAGGCAGGCAATTCGATCCCTACCTCGGATACACGCCCGAAAACGACCTGCAAAGCCTCTCCGGAAGCGTCCAAATCTATGATCGTCCGGCGAAAGGCTCACTTTCCCATTGGAATGTCTATCTTGGGGGCGACTTGACAGACCATACCGACGGCTCGCTTTTTCACAATACGATCAAACTGAGCACGAGTATGGAATGGCGAAGCGGTTGGGGAGCATATGCAAGTATAAGAGCAGCCCATCGTCCGCCTTACCGTGACAGGCTCATGGCACTCGAGGGCTGGTGGGGGGAGCGGAGCCTGTATAACAACGGCTATATCGGGTGTACCTTCGGTCGTCAGAAGGGAGGAAGCTATGCCGATTACTATGTTGGGCAAGGGTGGGCCCTTGGCGACAGGCTCAATCTGTATACCGTCTATGAGATCGTCAGACTGAAGCCTCCCAGCCCGAATGCATATTCAGCGAGCCAGTTCATCTCGACCCTGGCCTACGACCTGGATAATGAGCGGACCCTCGCCGGCAGGCTGGTCGCTCAGCACGGGAAGACCAACTTCTACCTGGCGTACAAGCAGAGGGTCCGCGTGGGCATGGACGCTTACATCATCTTCGGCGATCCGAACGCCGAATCTACCAGGAGCTCATTTGCGTTGAAACTGGTGAGCATGCTTTGATGAAGACACCTTTTCTCATGATCCTCATATTGTGCGCCGGAATGGCCCTCGCCCAGCCGGTCATCAAAGCCGTGGAGGTGGATCCCTCGCCCATCATTGACGGCGACCTTTCGGACGAGTGCTGGCAGAAAGCGACTTCGGTCGCCGACTTCTACTTCACGCCGGATGGCACCGAGGCCAAAGAGCCGACCACGGCCTGGATCTGTTATGACCAGAAGAACATTTATGCCGCCTTCTACTGCAAGGACTCCCAGCCGGACACCATTCAGTCTCAGCAGAAGAAGCGGGGAGGGGGCACGTACACGGACGACTGTGTGATCCTCGCCATCGCATGCTACCCGAATCAGGGGCATACGGCGGATTTCACCACTACAGCGGGCGGAGTTCAGAGCGAGGATTTCGACTGGGCGGATGTCAGCAAGATCGAGTGGCGTGGGGACTGGCAATCAGCCGCGAAGCGAGTAGACGACGGGTATGTCGTCGAGATGGCGGTACCCTTCTCCATCCTCCAGTACAATGCCGATCAGACCAGTTTCGGCCTATGCTTCTATCGGTCTCATGCAAGACTATATGAGTACTGGGCCTCGCCGAACATAGGCTCGGCAGGCGACTATGGAGCCTGGTATCTATGGGACGGGCTGCGACTGCCCAGGCCGAACACCAGGCCAAAGCTGATGGCATACTCGGTGGTTGGCACCGGAAGGGATGATTCACCCCAGCGCATGGGTCTTGACGCGAAGCACGCTCTTACCCCGGGCCTGACCGGTTTACTGACTCTCAACCCTTACTTCGATGATATCGAGCAGCAGGTTGCGAGCATAGACTTTACCTACAACGAGCGATATCTCCCGGATAGCCGCCCCTTCTTCCAGGAAGGGGTCGGGTACTTCCCGGTTGAAAACATCCTGTATACCCGCCGGATAGAGGACGTTGACACGGGCATGAAGGTCTACGGCGAGGCCAACAACTACAGCCTCGCCTTCATGAATACTCAGAAGTTCGGCGACGAGGGCCATACCTGTCTCCAGGTAGGCAGGAAGTTCGGCCCGGGGAGAAGTGTATATCTATGCGGCGTCCAGAGCAGCGTTGCAGGCGCGGACTATCTATCAACCATGGTCTCCACTGCCTATCGGCTTATTGATCGCCGGGACTACAAGCTCTCATGCGGTGCTTATACCATCATGG
>DASRZD010000055.1:0-3122 GCA_035686805.1 Armatimonadota bacterium | reverse complement strand
CTCGCGGATGCACCGAGCGGCGAATGGAACGTGCGTCGGCGCAGGGGCGCAGTTCACGACCCCATCGAACGCCGTGAGATCGAGCGAGTCCCAACTCGCATTGAGGGTCTCCGCTCCAAGCTCCTCGGCCCTCGCCCGAGCTTCTTCCCGCGGATCGATGCCAACTATGTGCGGCGGCTCATCAACCGCATTGAACGCCCTGACGTGCTTCAGCCCAATTCCACCCGCCCCGACTATCAGTATGCGTTTCATCCGTCCTCCGGCAGCAGCCATCTGGCGAACCATTCCAGATTGTGCTCCTGGGCGCAAAGAAGCTGCTTAGGATGATTGATGAAGTGGCCGCAGTTCTTGTATGTGACCAGCTTCAAGTTGCCCCCGCGCTTCTTGAGCAATCTGTAGAAGGCCAAAGATTGGAGAGGGGGAACTATCCCGTCCCTTTCCCCCACTTGCAGCAGCATTGGTGGACAGTCTGCGCTAATGTAGGAAAGCGCAGACACGCATCCCATAGGTTTGGTGGGGTCCCGCGCGTCTTCAGAGGCATAGGATTCCAGGTTCCCACTCGCGCCGTACAATTGCATTCGCAGGTCTGGCCATCCGTTGCACGTCGATGCCGCCGCGAAGCGCGAAGGATGCTTTGCCGCAAAAAGCATTGTCAAGTAGCCGCCATAGCTTACCCCTGCTACACCGACTCCGTCCGGGTCAAAGCCGTACTCAGACAGCAGATGATCCAGGCCGCGGATGATATCATCCTGCTCCAACTCTCCGACCCTGCCGCATATCGCTTCTTTGAACTCACGTCCGTAGCCGGAACTGCCGTGGTAGTCGGGCATGAAAACAGAGATGCCCAGTTCGTTCCATTGTCGTATGGGGTAAGGATCCCAGAGCTCCAGGAGATAGTGAAAGAAGGTATCGTACAGATTCGTGATCGCCGGACCGCCGTGTATGAGGACTATCAGGGGGTACCGATCGGTCTTGCAGTTGCTCCTGGCGTCGATCAGCACGCCTTCTACACTCCGACCATCTGCCGACTGCCAGATCACATTCCGCTGGTTCAGTCTCGGCCAGCATCGGGCCTGGGAGTGGTAGTCGGTAATCCGGATTGGCCCCGAAGCAGCCTCGGACTCCAGCATTACCTCCGGAAACCTGTCTGCCTCCTGTGCGACATATGCAATCGTGCGTCCTGTTTCCGAAGCTGACACTCCGGTCCTCAGAGGCATGTCGGTGACAGTGGCCTTGATGCACTCGCCGGAGTCGGTTGACACCGCGTACACATCGTGTGATCTATCGAGGGCCTGCCCCGAGATCAGAATGCGGTCGTTGTCCCAACTGCGGATTCGGCAGTTCAATTCTACGTGGGAGAGGAGCATTCGCTCCGAAAGATCGGAGAGCCGCAAGATCTTGAGGTCTGCGCCGTACAGATCGTCCCAGCACTGCTTTCTTTCAAAGAAAGCGATCCGGCTTCCGTCCTCGTTCCACATAGGGTAGAAGATCGCCCGCTCTCCGCCAATCAGTCGGATGAACTGCCCTGTTGCCGGGTCGAGCGTCAGCAGGTGCTGGCACTGTGACCTGTTGTCGGGCTCGGGGAGGGCCGTGAACAAGACTTTCTCGCCTAATGGTGACCAACTGAGGCTGGATATGAAGTAGGCCTGATCCCATCCCCCGAAACGCTGAGTCTCGCCACTTTCCGTATCGATAATCAGCAGACTGGGACTCGGCGTTAGCTCACCTTGGACCGAGAAGAGTTCGTTATCGAACTCCTCCTGTGGGGGCGCGTCCTCAGCTATTACTAGTCTCGATGAGCTGGGGTGCCAATCGAAGGCGGTGAAGCCCCCCATGGTAGATGCAATATCGTCGACGGACCCGTCCTCGCGGTTCACTCTCCGGAGCACACTCTGGCCTTCGTGGACGGTGATATAGCCGATGGACTTGGAGTCCCACGTCCACTTGATCTGTGGAAGGACTTGCTCGGCTATCTGACACGTTTGCTTCTGCTGCACCAGGTCGGTGAGGATCACCCTGTGCAGGAAGACGTTCTGCTCCCAATCGGCCACAAATTCTGAGTGAGCCACCCAATGGCCATCAGGAGACAACCACGTCTGCCTTGGCAGTCGTGTGCTGAGTACTTCATGTATTGTTGGTGATTGTGTTCTCACGCTATTCCGCTGGCCCCCTGAAACCTAAAACCCAAAACCTATAACCTTCCGAGTATCGCGTCCATCGCCCTCGACGTATTCTCGATCAAAACCTCGGGATAGTGGGCGTATGGCGGGATCATCTCCGCCGTCAATGGGCCGTCGTACCCGACCTCCTTCAGCGCCCGAATGACCTCCGGCCACTCGACATCGCCCGAGAGCAGATCCACGAAACCATTGAGCGTCCCGATGTTCTTCCTGAAATCCTTGAGGTGCACGCGCCTGATCCGCTTCCCCAGCACGCGAATCCAGTCGTGCGGATAGCCATTGAGGAGGCAGTTGCCGACGTCGAAGTAAGCCGCGACCCACGGGCTGTTGAACTGGTCAATGAACGAGGCCATCTCCATCGGGCTGAGGAGGAACTTATTCCACACGTTTTCGCAGCAGATGGCGACTCCAGCTGCCTTCGCATGATCTGCCAGGCCACCGATCCCCTCGCTCGCCCGCTTCCAGGCGTCCGCATACCCGACAATCGGAATACTCGGATCCCAAATGACTTCCACACACCCGGGGATGATGAGGACGGCGTCCGTGCCGAGGGCGTTCGCGGCATCGAGGGCCTTGCGGCCGATGTCCATCGCCTTCGCCCGAACAGCGGGATCATCCGATGAGAACGGCCATTGGAAGTGCAATGCGCACGCGAGGCTCGCGATCTCCATCCCGGCATCTTCCGCCGCCTGCTTGACCTTCGCCAAGTCGGCCTCAGTCGAATCCGGCGTGATCTCCCCGGCTGTCGAGATGGCGACCTCCATGGCCTCGAACTCGGCTGCCTTCCCCTCCCAAAACGCTTCCGCCACGGGCTTGGATGCGTCCAGGCCTCCGGGGAATGACCAGTAGCTGATGCTTTTCTTCATGTCGGACTCCAATCCGTAATCCGTAATTCGTAACCGGATCAAACGGCGACTACCTCGCCTGTCTCTGCCGACCGCC
>DASRZD010000054.1:0-2280 GCA_035686805.1 Armatimonadota bacterium | reverse complement strand
AGAGAGAAAGTGACTTTCAACGGCGTGAATGGTGATACCATCATTGCCTATATGTACCTTCCCCGGCAGGCGGCCGAGCCGTACCAGTGCCTGAGTTTTATTCCGGGGGCGAATGTGTTTTGGGCGTCGCCCGTTCCCTGGAACGCCGAATGGCTGCTTGCACCTCATATAAAGGCGGGACGAGCCGTACTGGCGGTGGTGCCGAAAGGAGCAGTGGAAAGAGGATGGGGTCCCCATCACAGCGATCCCGACCTCCACACGGTGAAATACCGTGAGCAGATAATTCTCTATGCGACGGAGTTCAGCCTGGGGCTTGATTATCTATCCGGCCGGAGCGACATAGACATGGGCAGAATCGCTTATGTCGGATTAAGCTGGGGCGCCGAGGATGGCCCGATTTTCGTTTCTGTCGACAACCGATACCGTTCGGTTGTTTTTATTGGCGGTGGTTTCAGCGAATCAGATTCGCGAAAACTTCCCGAAGCGAATCCCATGAACTTTGCTCCATATGTTACTTGTCCGGTAATGCTCCTCAACGGAAAATATGATGAGACCACAACGTACGAGATTGAAGGTCGTGCCCTGTATAATCTTCTTCCGGAGCCCAAGAGACTTGCCCTTCTTGAAGGTGGACATTGCCCGCCGCTGGAGGTGAGGGTCCCGGTCATCGAGAAATGGCTGAATGAGACCATGGGGGCGGTCAGGCGCGAATAGGACGAGACGATCACAGCGTGGTCACAGTACGGTGCAAGTCCTTGTGCCAGAACGCGAGCAGGGATAATTCCGTGCCGCGTCACGATGGGCCCACACAACACAATTACTTACGGTTGCGGCAGCAGATAAGCACCCCGCCGCTGCGCGCCTCAACTGTGATCAAGATCACCCCCAAGAGCGCCGAGCATTTCCTTTTGGGCGACCCGGCCAGGTACAGTAACCGGCGACGTAGGCCCTCATTGGTGCCCGGTCGGATGTCGTAGCAGCTCGGCCGCTTGCTTCCCACGGATGGGCGGCCGCACCTGATTCCCCGGACTGCCACAATCCCACCGCATCTACGCCGTGGAGAACATTATATTGCTTTTGCGGGGAAAGATGGCTTGAAAACACGTGTAAACGGGAACTCTGAATGAGCCGATCGAGCAAAAGCAGGGCACTCATAGAAAATGCCCGGAAAAATCGCTTTGTCGGCCGGTTGTCCGAAGACGGTTGTCTGGTCAACCTGGCCGGGAACTATGACTACCTGCAGCTCCCGTATTACGTGTCTGAAGACTACGAAAACGAGGGCAAGCCGATCCGGCCGACCTGCAAGGACATGATTGACGCCTATGTACCGCCTCTTTTCTTGGAGAAAGCCAGATTGGCCGGTGTCGCCGTTCCCGAGTTCTACATAAGCAACGGCTATTTCGAGCCGCCCGTCATTGTCGATCCCATCAATCCATTCACGTTGAAGGGGCGGGTGGTTCTCAAGCCGAGCCGGGCCAAGAGCATAGCGAAATCCCTGACACGCAACTACACCTATGCCGTGTGCTGCCAGGAGTTGCCGCATGGAAGTCAAATTGTCTACTTCAAGGCGATTCTCGGCTGGTGCGCTATTGGCCGGTTCGGGCAACTTGCCAGGACCATCTGGGACGTGTTCAGCATTCCGGTGGCCCGGGTGCGAGCGATCAGAGTTGCCGATGACAAACTGCTGCTTAGTGATATTGGCCTGCTCCCGTTTGCCGACCTGGCCCTGCGGGAGATCGCGTACATTCAGGAGCGCGTGATATGGGGCAACTAGGCATCTACGTCGAGCGTTACACTATTTCGAGTTCGGACGAGATGAACTCGCTCATGCGTCTCAGTCAGGTGGGTCGCAGGCTGGGACATCGCGTGGATTTTCTGTTTCGTCCTGACATGTACAAGATACCAGAATACGACGCCATCTACATCCGCGCCTTAACCGACCCGCTGAACTCCG
Source organism: Armatimonadota bacterium (assembly GCA_035686805.1). GTDB lineage: Bacteria > Armatimonadota > UBA5829 > DTJY01 > DTJY01 > DASRZD01. The sequence goes on along the minus strand of DASRZD010000054.1, from coordinate 326 downwards.
CCTACGTGGCGTCGAGGACGGCGGAGATGCACGGACTGCTCGTCGTCGATGATCCTGACTCCATTCGCATATGTTGTGACAAAGTCAGCATGTACCGCCACCTGATGCGGCACGGCGTGCCTATTCCGGAGACGGAGATAATTGATGAGAATGAGATCAGCCTGGAACTGGGGCAGCGGCTCCTTGATCGGTTCGGCGATCCGGTGGTGCTCAAAGCTCCAAACAGCAGCTTCTCGATGTACGTCGAGAAGGCATCCACACCGCGGGAGATCAGCACGATAGCAAGACGATTCCTGCGACGGTCCGACCGGGTGCTGGCACAGCGG
>DASRZD010000053.1:0-5015 GCA_035686805.1 Armatimonadota bacterium | reverse complement strand
AGAGGTTCATGTCCGGCACTGCCGGCTATGTCAAGCTCGGCAACGGCACGGGCGAGATATCGCTGAACGTGATGGCTGATGCCGTGAGATTCCTCCTGGTCTCGGACGATCTGACTGCCCCGAGCGTGCCGACGAACCTGGATGCGAGCGCGGTTTCGGCGACGCAGATCAACCTGACCTGGACAGCCTCAACCGACAATGTGGGAGTCACGGGATACAGGATCTTCCGAGACGGGAACCCCGTAGGCACCAGCGCGACGACCAGCTACTCCGACACGGGCCTCACGCAACTCACCACCTACACCTACACGGTGTCGGCGTATGACGCTATGGGCAACGAGTCGAATCAGAGCTCCTCGGCGAATGCCACGACATGGGACGGGCTGCCGCCGAGTGTCCCGACCGGTCTAACCGCGACGGCCGTCGGTCCACAGAGGGTGAATCTGTCATGGACAGCCTCCACGGACAATGTGGCGGTGACAGGGTACAAGGTCTACCGCAACGGCGGCTATGTGGCTTCCACGGCGAGCACCAGCTATTCCAACGGAGGACTCACTCCTGGTACGGCCTATACCTTCACGGTATCAGCCTACGACGCGAGGAACAATGAGTCCGCCCAGAGCAGCGGTGCAGGAGCGACTACGCCGGCATTCGCCGAGATCATCATTGACAACCCGGCGGCGACGTATACCGGCGTCTGGAGCACGGGCACTTACTCGGCTGACAAGTATGGCGCGGATTATCAGTTCGCCAGCACTGCCGTCAGCGAGGGGAAGACCGCAACCTGGCGACCGAGCATCACGTATGCCGGGAACTACGACATCTATATCTGGTATCCGCAAGGGTCCAACAGAGCCACCAACTCGCCGTTCACCGTCTATTGGGATGGCGGCTCACAGACAGTCCCCTGGAACCAGCAGACGAATGGCGGAGCGTGGAGATTGCTGCTGAGCAATAAGCACTTCGCCACGGGGACTGCTGGCTACGTCAAGCTGGGCAACGCCACCGGCGCGACCGGTTGGGTTGTCTTGGCTGACGGTGTGCGGTTCGTGCAAGTCAGCGGAGACTAGACAGCAAGACAACATAAAGTGGTACCAAGGGCAGACCCGGCGTCGGGCCTGCCCTTTTTTCGAGTAGTCATTGTCCATCGACTGTCGGGCAAGGGTATTGCACAGCTTAGCCCCCGTCTATTTGGCACGCTGTTGCACCCATATTATCGGCCTTCCTTCGCTCGCTCGAAGCCTACCATGTTTCCGCCACGTCGTCCACAAGTGAACAATCCCCCGCTGAGCAAGTATCTTGAACTCATGGCCCGATTGGATGTATGGAAGAACTTCTTCCTGATTCCCCCTCGGGTTCACCCGCTCCGCACTTCGCAAAGCTGTGCGGACGGACTTTTTTTGAGGCACAGCCCGGAGTTTGTCCAATGGAGTATAAACAGCGCCGCCTGAACAACCGATACTAGACTATGAGCTACACGCTCCTTGGAGCTTAGCTGGTAAGTCGCGGGAGGTTTAGGATGGCGATCATGACGAAGCCCGGCGCCCGGTGCCGGCTATCAGGAAGAGATATCGTCCACCGGTGGGAAGAAAATCCAATCATAACGGTTGAGGATATACCCTTCAGGTGCAATTCGGTCTTCAATGCCGCAGCAGCAATATGCGACGGCGAGTATATTTTGCTGCTGCGGGTAGAAGATTTGAAAGGCAGATCTGTGTTCGCGCTGGCGCGCAGCGATGACGGTTTCAACTTCTCTGTTGATCCCAACCCGGCCATGGAACCGGCCGACTTCGAGCCGTTTAGAACATATGAGAGGCGTGGGATCGAGGATCCTCGGATAACCGAGATGGACGGCGTCTTCTATGTCATGTACACCGCCTGCTCCCAATACGGCCCATGCCTTGCCCTTGCGACAACACTGGACTTCAAGACATTCACCCGCACAGGGATTGTTTCGGAACCGGAAAACAAGGACGGGGTACTCTTCCCAAAGAAGATAGGTGGGAGATACGCCCGCCTGGATCGCCCGCATTCATCCCTGGGGCACATCTGGCTGTCCTACTCCGAAGATCTCAGGATGTGGGGCGATTCCCAAGTGGTGATGACCGGTATCGGCGGCAGGTGGGATTGTGACCGGGTAGGCGCCTCGGCCCCGCCGATCGAAACCCCGGAGGGCTGGCTGGAGATCTACCACGGGGTCAAACTCACCTCGGGCGGACCTGTCTACAGGCTTGGCGTTGCGCTGCTGGATCTCGAAGACCCGTCGAAGGTACTGAAGCGTTCCGCGATCCCGATCCTCTCGCCGCGCGAGTACTACGAACGAATCGGGGACGTGGGCAATGTCGTGTTCTCCTGCGGTGCGATTGCGGACGGTCCCGGCGGCAAGCTCATGGTGTACTATGGTGCGGGGGACACCTGCATCTGCGTGGGAACCACGACAATAGACGACTTGATCTGCCGATGCATGGGAGATGGCGCCGACGATGGAGACGCATAATCGTTCAAGCAATAGAGCATCTCCCTGCGGCTTTTCGCGAAGGGCACCTGTCGCCGTAACACGGAGCTTCAACCGATCACACAATGCCTCCCATTCCTCGCCAGCACCCTTCTCCTGACGAGGGGCCCGCATGTAAATCAGGCCCGTGTCATCCGTCAGGTGGCCGACCCCACCGGCGAACAACAACTTGTTGTTCTCAGCGTTAGTATTGGTATACTTCGTCTCCGCCACACTCGCCGGATGAGGGCCCCCGAACTCCTCATAGTCGAATGTCTTCACCAGCTCGCCGTCTTCATCCACGATGGCATTCACATTACAATTCGCATCGTAGAGGAAGAAGACTGTGTCCGCAGTCTCCCCATCATGCTCCGTGCGGCTTATCACCTCATTCAACCCACTGGTGTAGCTCACCTTCAGGACATCGTTTACCTTCTCTGCGACGAGGCTTTGCCCGTATTCAATTGTCAAAGAATCCACTCACTTGCGGTTCCACCGGATAACCGCATCCATGGCGGCTGCTCCCCAGCTACCGTGATCAGCTTTCACAGAAGCCAGTGGCCTGCCAGAACTACGATCTCTGAGCATGATGAATGAATCTGCCTGCCATCAGTGCAAGCACCCCGCTCACTCCCACCACGCCAGACGGAACCAACAAGGCATGCTTGTAGGCGGCGAACCCTAAATAGAGCAAAACCCGGCCAGCCGCCAAACCTAAGGATCCCAAACACAGAAGAGTATAGCCGATCGCCGTTACTCTGGCGTAAGACGCGCCGACTGTCTTGTTGCGAACAGCTAGAAAAAACGCCATAGCCATTACCGCAGACAAAAGCGCCGTTACACACTCCCCTAGTAGCACGATTTGGCCCAAAGCCGATCCCTCCTCACTCAAGTGAAAATCCCAACAATCTACAAGCCGTCAGAAAACCTACCTAGCCTCTGGCACTTCTCCTTCCCTGACTGGCGTATCGTCCCAGCCCATTCCTCTACTCCATGGATCATCATATTCACCCCCATGCGGGTTGCCAAGATTGCCCTCTACGGCCTCATACCAGATCCAAGCAAGAAATGCGGCCGCTAACACGTAACACAAATATGCGGTCAAATCGCTGGTAACTATCGTCGACATCAGACCCATTTGGCCGGTTGGGTCTACCATATTCACCGGATTATTCCCACAATACGCATACCAGTTCGTCCCATTCCGGCCCGGGTCTTCGGAGATGAACCTCCCACTCGCAGGGTCATAGTACCTGGCCCGCATGTAAATCAGGCCGGAGTCATCCGTCAGGTGGCCCACTCCGCCGGCGAATTTCAGTTGGTTGTTCGCGGCGTTCTGGTTGTTGGGATCAACGATCTGCCCCACGCTCGCCGGATGAGGGCCGCCGAACTCCTCATAGTCGAAGGTCTTCACCAGCTCGCCGTCTTCATCCACGATGGCATTCAAACCGCCCCCGCCGCAATCGCAAGTACGCAAACCAAGACCACAAGTCTTTTTACCGGATGTCCCTTCTCTGGCTTTTCCATTCGAAATCTGGTAATCTTTCACTGATATGCGATTGACAACCAGCTTTTTCCGCGTGATTGCTCTCATTCTCCTCGCTGGAGCAGGCAGCCCTCTGGTCGGCGGATGCTCGCCGCAAGTGAAGCCGCCAACTTTTGATTCTGCGCAGGCGTTCAATACCCTCCAGAAGCAGTGCTCGTTCGGCCCTCGACCGCCTGGTTCGCCTGCTCATGACCAGACGAGGGACTACCTGGCCGGCGAGCTTCGCAAGTACGCAGATGCAGTTGACCTCCAAAGCTTCACCTATACTCGAGGGAAAGAGACCTTCCCGATGACCAATATCATCGCCCGATTCGGGAGTCCGGACGCTCAGGGAATCCTACTCTGCGCCCATTGGGACACTCGTCCGACGGCGGATCAGGAGCTCGACAAGGAAGATCAGCAGAAGCCGATCCTCGGGGCGAATGACGGCGCATCCGGCGTCGCCGTACTGCTGGAGCTTGCCAGGATGTTCCACGAGCGAGCGCCCAGTGTCCCGGTAACCATCGTGCTCTTCGATGGCGAGGACCTCGGCCCCACAGTCAAAGATATGTTCGCCGGCTCGGAGTACTTCGCCGCTCGGCTCTCAGGCAAGCGCTTTAGATACGGCATACTTCTTGACATGGTTGGGGATAAGAGCCTTGAGGTCTACCGAGAGGGCAACTCTCAGGATAAGGCTGGAGCGGTCAATGATAAGATATGGGCCGCTGCTCGGAAGCTGGGTCTCAGCCAGTTCAAGGACGAGGTGAAGTACACCATCTCGGATGACCATCTGCCGCTCATCAAGGCAGGCGTGCCGACCGCCGATGTGATAGACTTCGACTATGCCTACTGGCATACTCTACGGGATACGGTTGACAAATGCAGCGCCCAATCGCTGCAGGCAGTAGGAGAAACGATCGCTCAAGTAGTATATTCTGAACAGACAGACTAGCTTCCGAATGGTGGAGGATTATGAATAGAACCGTTTTATTGCTC
>DASRZD010000052.1:0-11853 GCA_035686805.1 Armatimonadota bacterium | reverse complement strand
ATGTTGAGGCGCAATAAGAGAACCGGAGCACTCAACATCAGCATCGAATGGGAGAACCGGAATGAGAGCATTTGTAACAGTATTGGTCCTGACACTAATGGCGGTTAGCGCACTGGCCGCCCCCATCCACGATGCAGCCGGGAAGGGCGACCTGGCAAGAGTGAAGGCGCTCGTCGCCAAGGATGCCAAGCTCATCAACCTGAAGGATGGGAGTGGCGCGACTCCGCTCCACTTCGCAGTGGCAGGCGGACAGAAGGCGGTCGTGGAGTATCTGCTTTCGAAGGGCGCCGACGTCAATGCCAGGAAGAACGATAGCGTCACGCCTCTGCACGTTGCCGCCTCCTTGGGGAAGCTCGAGATCGCAAAGCTCCTTATTGCGAAGGGCGCGAATAAGGATGCGTCCGACTCCAAAGGGCGGACTCCCCTCACCCTGGCCGGAGAAAAAGGGCATGTGGAGATGATAGACCTCCTGTCCGCACGGGCTCCTGCTCCCGAGCCCGGGGTGAAGGTCGTCTCGATCCCGAAGGATGCGGCCGTCATGCGAGCCGGCAAGAAGGTGGAGGGAATCAAGGCTGGGACTGAGCTCAGGGTCGGCGATGTCATCGAGAACGGGAAGACGGGAGATCTGGTCATCCACATCGGCGACATATCAGCGATTCGTCTCAAGCCCGGCGCCAAGCTCAAGCTTACCAAGCTGACGCTCACAGGCGATCTGGACATCCGCACCGACCTCCAGACGGGCGATGCCCTCGCCCGGGTGAGAGCGCTCACCGGGCAGTCCAGGTTCCAGATGGCGTCTCCGGGAGCGATAGTGGCAGTCAAGGGCACTGCCTTCGCCCTCAAGGTCAAGGGCGAGGAGAACACCGTAATAGTTGGCGAAGGGTCGGTGGGAGTTGCCTTGCCCTCCGATCCAAGCAAAGAGGTCGAAGTCCTGGAGAATGAGAGACTGGTCGTGAAGGCAGGCTCATTGGGCCAGCCTGAGCCTGTGACCGCAGATGATCTTGACCTGATCAAAGAGATGCTGATGCCATGAACCCACCTAGTCTGGCTGCCCAGGACGGCCCAGCCGCCCCGATTCACGATGCTGCCGTGAAGGGCGATCTGGCGAAGGAACGCGATTGGTTACCAGCCGTTGTAGGGTCGGTGCAATGAACGTATTTGTAATCCTCGCATGCCTAATGCTCTGCGCCGCCTGCTCATCCGGGCGGGTGCTCCTGAAGGTCGAAGGTGAGGGGGGCGGGAAGAACCTCCTTGAGCCGTCAGCCTGGAAACCCGGCGATCTGGGATTCCAGACCGACACGTCGGTGAGCCATTCGGGTACGGGCTCCATCCGCCTGGAGAATTCCTCGCCGCAGGACATGTCGCAGGCATTCCAGCAGGTCACTCTCAACCAGAAGGTCCCCCGAACGATTCGTGCGACAGCCTTGAGCAAGGCAGAGGACGTGGGACCTGCGGCAAGAGGCAACTACGCACTCTACCTTGACATCCAGTACACGGACGGGTCGTGGGTCTGGGGGCAGATTGCGGATTTCGCTTCCGGTACGCATGACTGGCAGGAGGGCGAAGTCCTCTTCGCACCCGAGAAGCCGATCAAGGTGGTGAGCGTAAACCTTCTCCTCCGCCGGTGTGCAGGGAAGGCGTGGTTCGATGACTGCCGCCTCGAGGAGATCACGGCGTCGGATGGGCGAGCGCTCTTCGATAATGTCGTGGTGCGCAAGTTGTCCGACCCGCAGAAGCTCGATGGGCATCCGGGTGGGTTCTATGTGCGGGATGTGGCCGCCAACTCGGATTTCCTGGGGTCGGATGAGTGCAGTTCACTGGGTTTGAAGCTCGACGCCAAGTTCACAACTAACAAAGACTACGTCCGCGCCGACTGCGAAGTCACCGATTTGACAGGTAAGGACCGGGCAGTCACAGTCAGCTTCGTCATTCCCATGCCGGCGGAGGGACTTCGGTGGTGGCACAGCATCCGCTCGAGTGAGAGAGTCGCCGCCGAGGGCGCCTACACCGATTCCGTGCCGATAGAGGCAGGGCTGGGCAGCATGTCGAAGTACCCCTTCTCATGCCTCAGCTCGGCGAAGGAGTCCGTCTGCCTCGGCATCCCTATGAGCGAGCCGTGTGTCTATCGGATCGGCTGCAACGGCGCGCTCGGATGGTACTACATCGCCTTCGACCTCGGCCTATGCCCGGAGGTACCGTGCGCCAAATTCTCGTTCATAATCTATAAGACCGACCCCGGCATGAGGGCCGCCGCCGATAAGTACTACCGCATCTTCCCCGAATACTTCACGAAGCGAGCGGAGCGCGAGGGCAATTGGATGGCCTTCACGAAGGTCTCGTCGGTCAAGGGCTGGGAGGACTTCGGCTTTGCCTTCCATGAGGGCGATAATGACGTCGCCTGGGATGCCGAGCACGGCATCTGCGCCTTCCGCTACACCGAGCCGATGTCATACTGGATGTCTATGACAAAAGATGTCCAACGGACCCCCGAAAAAGCACTGGAAATGATTGACGCCGATTCCCGCCAGGATAAGGACATCGGAAAGCGGAATTGGGCCCTGGCGACCAAGTCCTCTCTCGAAGAGGATGACTCCGGCCGGCAGAGGATCCTCTTCTTCGACGCCCCCTGGTGCGACGGTGCGCTCTTCCTCCTGAATCCCAATCCCCGGATTCCAGGCACCACGAAGGCAAGTATCTCGTGGAGCAAGGAGATCGCGGACCGGCTCTACGGCGATCCATCGAAGCCCCAGCTTGCGGGCGAGTATCTGGACTCGGTCGAGATGGCCTCGGGGTACGTCAATACCCGCCGGGATCAGCTCAAGTACGCGATCCGACCACTTACATTCTGCCGGCGGACGAAAGCGCCGGCCGCACTCCAAATCCTGTCTACTTACGAGTTCGCCCGCTTCATGGAGGAAGACGTCCACCGCCGCGGGAAGCTCTTGATGGCGAACGGCGTCCCCGATCATTACGGATTCATGGCTCACCTGTTCGACGTCCTGGGCATCGAGACGAACTGGCTTGCGGACGGCAAGTATAACCCTATGCCCGACGAGGGGATGGACTTCCGGCGCACGCTGTGCCGTCAGAAGCCGTACTGCTTCCTGATGAACACGGACTACGAGAAGTTCGACCACTCGATGGTGGAGAAGTACTTCCAGCGATGCCTGTTCTGGGGGGTATTTCCCGGCTTTTTCAGCGCGAATGCGGCGACGAACTGTTACTTTGACAATCCTGCGCTGTATGATCGCGACCGCGATCTGTTCAAGAAGTACCTGCCGCTCATTCAGAAGATCGCCCGTGCGGGATGGGAGCCATTGACGATGGCTCGGTGTTCGGGTGCCGATATCGAGCGCTTCGGCCCGGGGAAGGACGGCACGCTCTACTTCACGATTCGCGGCAAGGGATCGAAGGCCGTTCTGACCCTTGATCCCAAGCTTGGTAAGCCCGTCTCCGCCGTCAAACTCCCCGCCGATCAGCCGCTGGCAATCAAGTCCACGGGGATAGAGGTGCCCCTGGATGAAGGAGAGGAAGCAGTAGTCGAGATAAGGAGGAAGTAGTGAAACGCTTTGCATTCATCATTCTGGCTATGATCGGATTTTCGGCCCAAGCCCAGGAGCCGAGTATGCAAATCCTGGAACGGAAGTTCCGGGATTTGCCGATGGAGACGCGGCAGTTCGTTCAGCCGCTGTTCTGGCTGCATGGGAATGAGAGTAAGGACCGGCTGAACTCCTATGTGGAGAAACTGGCCAAAGGCCAGAACGGTGGTTTCTGCGCGGAGTCGCGCCCTCACGACGATTGGCTCGGCCCTCGATGGTTTTCCGACCTGGACATCTGCCTGCAGGCGGCCAAGAAGAACAACCTCCAGATGTGGATCTTCGACGAGCGATGGTGGCCCAGCCAGACTGTCGCGGGGAAAGTCCCACCCGAGTACGCGGCAAAGCAGCTCGATGCGACGGCGATTCCTGTCGAGGGGCCGAGTCTGTTCTCGCAGGATGGTTTTGGCGGCGAAAGCCTCGTTGCCGTCATCGCCGGCAAGCTGGTCGAGGGCGGTATTGACCCCGATTCGCTCATTCGGCTGAACCCCGTGAACGGCATTGTCACCTGGGACGTGCCCGCCGGCAAATGGCAGGTGATGAAGTTCACCTGGGGACTCGCACCCAAGGCTCAGCAGAAGCACGACTTCATCGTTGACGGCGCGAGTCGGGACTGCGTTGACTGGTTCTTGAAGACCGTGTATCAACCGCACTTCGACCGGTTCAAGAATGACTTCGGCAAGACCATCATCGGCTTCTTCTACGACGAGCCGGAGACTCAGGGCGACTGGGGAACCGAGATGACCAATGTCTTCGCCGAGCGCTTTGTGGATGAGAAGAAGGCCCTCGCGGCATGGAAGTTCCAGCTCGCGGGGGACGAGCAGGTCGCCGGGAAGTATGCCTACGTGGATGCGCTCGCTGAGGTTTGGGGACGGACGATGTATGGCGGCATGACCAAGTGGTGCGAGCGGCAGGGAGTCCGATCAATCGGCCATTTCATGGAGCACGACGGCCTGTACCTGAAACGCGGCCTCGGCGCGCTCAATCTTTTCGACATGCAGAAGTATTGCTCCATGGGCGGTATGGACCTCGTCTGCCGGCAGCTTTTCCCGGGTGAACGCCGAAAGGGCATCTACCAGCTTCCCAAGCTGACCAGCTCCATCTCGCACGCTTACGGGAAGCCTCAGCAGCTTGCGATGACCGAGATCTTCGGGGCATACGGCCAGGGGATCACCTACCCGCAGATGAAGTGGCTGCTGGACTGGCATCAGGTGAGCGGCGTGAACTTCATGATCCCTCACTCGTTCAACCCGAAAGCCCCGAATGATACCGACTGCCCGCCCTATTTCTACAATGGCGGCTCAGAGCCCAGGTGGCCGCTCTATCGCATCTGGGCGGATTACAGCAATCGGCTGAGCCTGCTTCTCACCAGCGGCAGGCACGTGTGCCCCATCGCATTTCTCTTCTGCGGAAACAGCGCGCATGTGGGCAAGGCGGTCACCCCCGAGGACATGACGACCGCCATCCAGGACGCCACATACGACTGCGACTGGCTGCCATACGAGGTATTCGAGGGGCAGGCGGCGGTGTCATATAAGACACTCAGCCTCTATGATGAGAAGTACCAGGTGCTGATCGTCCCGCCGGTCGAGGCGATTCCGTATGCCACCATGGCGAAGGTGAAGGAGTTCTTCGACAAGGGCGGAGTTGTGATCGCATATGACTTCTTGCCTTCGAAATCCGCAACCCTCGGCCAGAATTCCGGCTTGATAGCATCCATCCGAGACGCGGTCTGGGGCACGAATCAGCCGAGCCTCACTGTGTGTAAGACCAATCCATATGGCGGGCGATCGTACTTCTTGCCGGCATCCGTGACCCCGGAGGACATTCAGCAGGTTCTGGCGGATGTGCCGTCGGGGCGAGCATCCCGATCCGTCGGGACGGGGATTCAGCCGGCGCTGGAGGTCCTGGAAGGAGACACGAATCACTGGCTGCATGTGCTCCACAGGGTGAGGTCGGGAAGGGACGTGTTCTTCGTCTGCAATCAGGACCACCAAGGCTCAGCGAAGCAGTTCAAGCTCAGGGTGAGGGCTGAGGGCGAGCCCGAGCGCTGGGATGCGATGCGGAATGAAATCGCCTCAATCCCATATAAGCGCATCAGCGCAGAGCAAGTCGAGTTCGACCTGACCCTCGAGCCATCGGAAAGCGTTCTCCTCGTCTTCCGGAAGGAGTTCGTTGCCAGGCCGAGTCTCAAGAAAGTGAGGGCCACCATTCCGGTTGTTCGAGAGGGCGCGGGTCGGAAGGCCGGGCTCAATCTGAGCGATTGCTCCTGGGTCTGGTATGCGGAAGGGGATCCGAAGACAAGCGCTCCTCCTGGGACACGCTGGTTCAGGAAAGAGATCGAGCTTGCCCGGTGGAAGATCCGTTCGGCTAGCATCCTTATCAGCGCCGATAACGAGTTCACCCTGCTTGTGAATGGAAAGAAGGCCGGGTCGAGCAGCGGGAATGACGCCTGGCGGAGTCCGACCGAGATAGACATTGCCAAACTCCTCAACACCGGGATTAACCTCCTGTCCATCGAGGCGAAGAATGGCGGCAGCGAGCCGAATCCCGCCGGGATCATCGGCCGCCTGCAGGTCGAGTTCGCCGAAGGAGATCCACTCACCGACTGCATAGACGGCACGTGGCAGGCATCCAGGGACTCGAAGGTCTGGGTCCCCGCGAAAGTCATCGGCAAGTTCGGAGATGCACCCTGGAACAGCATGTCAGGGATCACCAGGGAAGCGGACCCCTTCAAGGGCCGGTGCTCCTTGCCCAAGGAGTTCGTCCATGTCTACCTTGACATGGACGATGTCATAGAGGGGGCGAGCGTCAAGGTGAACGGCAAATTCGCCGGTGGGATGATCGGCAAGCCATTCCGTCTCAATATCACCAATCTCGTCAAACCGGGCGGCAACACCATCGAGATCGAGCCCTATGCGCCGAAGGAAGTACGGCTCCTGGTCTACTGATCGGCGTCCATCGGCGTGTATCGGCGGTCAAGCTTTCCGGCGAATCGGATAGCGGATGATCGTCTTGACGACCTTCGCGGTCGGACGAGTCAGATACTCCTCCTCGTGGATGCCTGCGATCTCGTAGCCGCTGTCCGCGATAAACTTGTGGAGCTTCTCGATGTTCGGGCCTTCCTCGGAGTACGGGCCGATGTGGAGTATCTCGGCGACTGTCCCATACTTCCATACCTCGATTCGCACATCGGGTTCAGGGACCTTCTTCGGTATCTCGGTCGTGCCCTCGGGGATCGGCAGACCCCAATGGGCGGTCCATTCGTTCTTCGGCTTGATATGGGCATCGGGCCAACGCGCTCGCAAACCGCCTACCTTGAAATCCCCTTTGCCGGCCTTCTTGAGCTGGAACTTGAGGGTATACACAGCGCCGTATAACGCCGGGAACACCGACTCTCCCACGACATTCGGATCGCCCTTGCTCTCCACGACAGCCATGGTCTCATCCGGCTTCTCGATGATCACCGGCACTCCTGGTTTGAGCATGCTAGCCTCCTTGCCTTTGGCTTCTACGCCCGGAATGTGGTATCCTGCAAGCAATGCGTGGAGTAATGGAGTATGGGAGTAGTGGAGTAATGGGGAGGTATCTGCTGGTGATGCTAACGACGTTGATCTTGGGGGCGACTGCCCGAGCTGAGGAACTCAAGTTCAAGGAGGACTTCCTTCGCCGCCTGATTGCCGACGTTCCTACCATTATGAAGGATCAGGATCCCAAGACCGGGCGCTTCGGCGAGGGGATCTGGACTGTAAACGACCAGAATTCGATGTTCCCATTGGCAGTCGCATGGGCGACGAAGTCAGATGATAACCCTTACTACCGCGATCCCAAGGTGCTAAAGGCCATCGTCTTGGCGGGTGATGCCCTGATTGCTGATGCCAATGACAAAGGCCAGTGGGAGTTCCGCAAGAAGGACGGCTCGACCTGGGGACCAACCTACATGCCCTGGACCTACTACCGCTGGCTCAGGAGTTTCACGCTGATCAAAGACGGCATGTCACCCGAGGATCGCGAGCGCTGGGAGGATGCGGTGATTCTCGGCTACACCGGCATCTCCGAGACGCAGCTCACTCGCCTGGTGAATATCCCTACCTACCACGCGATGGGCTTGTACCTCGCCGGCAAGACCTTTGATCGGCCGGAGTGGCGCAAGCAGGCGAAGGACTTCCTTGCCAGAGTCATCGCAGCACAGGATCCAAGCGGCTTTTGGTCGGAGAACTTCGGGCCGGTGGTCAGGTATAACTCGGTCTACATCGAGGCCCTGGGCGCGTATTACTCGATCTCAGGGGACGAGATGGTCCTCCCGGCTCTTGCGCGGGCGGCGAAGTTCCATGCGAATCTCCTGTACCCCGACGGCTCGCTGGTAGAGACCCTCGACGAGCGCAATCCCTACCACGCGGGACTATGGTTCCCCAGTTCCGGGATGACCCTCAACCCCGAAGGCCGAGGCCTCGTTCTGCAGCAGCTCAACGTGCTCGTCAAGGGGGACAAGCCCATCGCCACCGATACCATGGCCGGCTATATCATGGATGGCCATGAGGGGTCTACAATCCCAACCGCCGGTGCAGCCGATCAGCGGACGTTCATGCTGGATGATGGCAAGGCCATGGTCCGCCGCGAGAAGCCCTGGTTCGTCTGCCTGTCGGCCTATCACTGCCCGATTCGGGACAGCCGCTGGATTCAGGACCGGCAAAACCTGGTGAGCATCTACCACGACAAGTGCGGGCTCATTCTTGGCGGCGGCAATACGAAGCTCCAGCCGCTGTGGAGCAACTTCACCGTGGGCGACGTGTCCCTCCTGAAGCATGCTCCCGGCGACATAGCACCCGATTTCAAGCCAAAGGGCGCGCTCTTCCATATCCCGACCGCTGCCTCGATCCAGGTCACCGACCCAATAGGCCTGGCGCTGAAATACGGGGAGGAGGATTGCTCGATCGAGATTGAGCCGGTGGATGATTCCACGCTCCGAATTCATCTCAAAGCAACGACTCGTTCCGGGCTGCCGGTCGCCGCACGCCTGACCCTCATGCCCCATCTCGGCAAAGCAGTCCAGACTGAGAATGGATTCGATAAGGTCCTTGGCGAAGAGCCTTTTGCCATCTCTGATGCCGGCGGATGGATCGCCCACAATGGCTGGAAGCTCACTTTGCCGAAGGAGGCCTCGGTCGCCTGGCCGGTGCTCCCCCACAATCCGTACCGCAAGGACGGCTCGGCCACTATCGGAGAAGCTCGATTGGTGGTCTCCCTGCCGTTTGCGCCCGGTCGTGATCAGTACGTCCTGACTTTGTCAGTAGAGTGAATCCGACTGTTCACTGATCACCCTCTCCTGCCTACCCCAAATGGCGGTTGATACCTGGTACTATTACCAGTTTTTACGGAATTCATGAAGCGGCTATTGACACACGGGAAAAAGCGAGTTATAATGTTTTTAATGCAATCGGGATAGTGCAGGTACGCACGCAGACTTGCAGTATTTCCCGCGCCCTGCGCACTGGTCCAAGACGGTATCCCAAACCGGACCTTGAGATGTCAAGTGCGCCCTCATGACCGAACCGACGGCGTCTTCCACTGCCGGCGATCCTCCGTAACGCGGCGTCAACGCCCTTTTCCACCACTTTCCACCTTGCCGGTATGTGCAGCCGTCTGTAGATGGCGCATCCCTTTAGCTTTCCGACAGTCGAATATGGCAGTGCCCGAAACGTGGTGTCATTCGTTGGCTACCCTGGCACTCCCATGAGGGAGTCCGGGTTAACTCTGCCGCCGAAGCCCTTAAGGGCTAATTCAAATCGGCGAGCAGTAAGGAAGGACGACGAAGATGGAAACGGCAAAGATGTTGAGGGTACTGCTGGGCGTGCTGATGTTCGGTACGCTTCTACTGGTGGCACTACAGGCTAGTGCAGAAGTGATCTTTGAGGACAACTTCGGCAGCGCAACCTTGGCGCCAGAGTGGCTGATAAGTCCCAGTACTAAGACCGTAGCTCCCTACGGGGGCAGTTACTCACTTACCGCTAATCCGGGGCACCTGCGCTACACCGTTGACGCCTATCAGACGGGCCGCACTCAGTCTACAGCTCCCGATCCGTACGGGAACTATTACGAGAAATCGCTTTGGCTGGTTCACCCGTTCTTCGGAGACCAATGGGTGCTCAAGTGGGCCGTGACTTACGACCTGCGCCCAGGTCAGCCGACGAACAACCGGAACACCACGTTCATGGTGAGGGAACCCGGCGACGATGGGCAGATGATGGCGATGGTTGCCCGCGGCATTGGCGCAAACGACAACAATCCGGGTGGTACCAATACCATGGATCTGTATACGGGCGCTCCGGGGGATTCGCCGACGCATGTGATATTCCCGCCATCGTCAGGGCCGATACCCCCCGATAGCTGGTATTTCGAGATAGAGCGCAACATGGATGCCATGACCATTCGGGCCAGCAATGACGGCAACAACTCAACCTTCGAGTACGTGCATGGGTATACCTTTCCTGCTGGCTACCTCGTGAATGAGCACCAGGATATCGAGTTCGAAGGCAACGGCTGGAAGGGTGACAACACCCTTCCGGGTTACGTTGACTTCGACTACATCAGGGCAGACGTGATTCCCGAACCATCCAGCCTGCTCGCTCTCGGAAGCGGCTTGGCCGGGCTCGGCGGAGTCTTCTTCAGACGCCGAAGGAGGTAACCTCTCGCCGTCGTTTCGAACAGCCCCCGGGTCCTCGGCCCGGGGGCTCTGCCGCCGAAGTCCTTAAGGGCCAATCCAAATCGGCGACAGTCTCCTAGGAAGGAGAAAAAGATGGCTCCCACAGCGACATGCCGGACACACCTCCGGGCGCCAGTGGCGTGGCCGCCTGTTCCTCATGGGCGAACGGCGGATGAGGCAAAGTGCAGTTGGATTGTGAAAGGAGGTGAATACCATGGGTGCTCTTGCAAATAAGCGCCTACTAGCACTCGTGGCGGCTACATGCGCGATCGGTCTGGGCGTGATGGCGCAGGGGGCTAGCTCCTCTGCCTCGTTCAGATCCTCTATCTGGCCGGTGACGCCAGCGTCGGGCACACTCAGTTACGAGCTCATCGGAGCGGGGTCGGAGGGCACCGGGTACTGGGAACGAACTGGGAACGCCTACGCCGAAGACCATGGCGATTGCGGTAGCTTTCCCTCTACACCCTCCGTATGGTGCGAGGGGGAAGCCATGGCATCCGCGTGGGAAACGGATGATCCGCCCAGGGGGGGCAGTGCATACGCCTCCAGGTCGGGCGTCACCAGTCCAATCCTGAGAGCCTGCAACTCGGGCAGCGAGAACGTTTCTGTCACGTTTTGGGGAACGTATTGGTACAAGGTCAGTACTTCCGCCGTGGGATCGGAACGGGCATCGGCCAATATTTGCATGAGCTGGATAGGATGTCCAGTCTGGAATCGCGTGTATGCAGGGGTGGGTGACTCCCATACGATAGAATTCTCTGACTATCTCCCCCAGTTTGCGCGGGTACTGGGCCCCGGTCAGTCCGTGTCGCTCTCGATTGACCCTGATGCGTGGGCCAGTGCGTTCACGCCGTCGCCACCGGACGACCCCGAACCACCTCCCCCCCCCCACCTCCGCCCATCAGCGCTGAACCATCGGGTTTGATTGCTCTCGGAAGCGGCCTGGCCGGACTCGGCGGGCTCATCTTCCGACGCCGGAGGAGGTAACCTCTCGCAGTCATTTCGAACAGCCCCCGGGTCATTGCCCGGGGGCTCTGCCGCCGAAGTCTCGAAGGACTAATCCAAATCGGCAGTGGGGCAAAGGGGGAGAAAAAGATGAAACAGCAAGTGGTAAGAGCAGTACTTGTCGGAGCGATGGTAATGGCCATGGTGGTATGTGCTGCGGCAGCAGATGCCGGAAACATCGTGTTGGAAAATCCGGTGAGTAACATGAACACAAATATCGACTGTATTGACAACACCGGATACTTCACCATGAACGACATGCTTGGGCAGTCATTCACTGCGCCCGCCAACCGCCTGATATCGGCCCGGATGATGCTTTACGCTGAGCCCCACCCTGCGGGTGGACGCATCGTATGTCCTGAAGTTCGTTTCCTGATATTCGGTGCGGATGACGCCGGCCACATCGATGTCAACAATCCCGCCTACACAGGACCGCGGTTCACCATTCCTGGAAGTGTCAATCACTACTACAGCGCGGCATTCTTCTCACTCGGCAATGTGGATGACGTTTGGCTGCAGGCTGGGCGGAACTACTACTTTGCCGTGAGC
>DASRZD010000051.1:0-17557 GCA_035686805.1 Armatimonadota bacterium | reverse complement strand
ACCGCGAGCCACAAAGCTCCCGGGAGATAGATCGCCGCTATCCCCGAGATTCCGCCGACCCACGCCGCGAAGTTCGTCTTTCTCAGGCGCTCGAAAGCCCATCCTGCGACGTACGCGCCTGCCACGAATCCGATCAGATAGCCGCCTCTCGGACCCACGAACGCTGCCGGCCCGCCGGTCCAATCCGCGAATACCGGCGCTCCTGCCGCTCCCAGTGCGAGGTATTGAACCTGGCTGATCGCGCCCCATTTGCTGCCCAATGCCAGCCCCGAGAGGATCACCGCCAACACCTGAAGCGTGACCGGCACGGGCGTGAACCAGACGTGGAACGATACCTGCGCGGCGACTGCCGTCACGGCGGTCATGAACATGGATAGTAACAGATATTCGCGGATATCGGTACTTGCGACGGCAGTTCGGTACATAGGATTCTCCATAGTGGCTTTTACACTTGATTAGCCGTTTGTCCCTGTTTTCCTTTATTCCCAACCAACCTCATATCTCTCGAATGAGGGCTTGAGGGATTTCTCCCTGCTGAGGAGGAATGATCTCACTTCCATCTTCGCCGCGCCCTTGGGTACATCAATCGGGCCGTCATTGCGGGGAGTGAATGTGGGGTCGAAGTCCGACTCCTCGAGCTGGAGATCGTCGAACGTGGCGGTCATCGAGCCGTCCATGCCGGCTTTCTCGCCATAGGTGATATGCGAGGCGACCAGCATGAATCGGGCGTAGGTCGAACCCTCCGGCGCGCGCATTGCCGCCCCTGCCGGGTACTCCGGTCGGAAGGCCATCACCTTGCAGTAGTCCAGGAAGCGCATGTCCTTGTCCAGAAACTCCAGGTATGCGGACACCCACGCCTGGTGAGTAGGCTCGTAGTGGGCGGGAACGTCGTTTCGCATTGAAATCCGGAATGCGTACAGCTTTCCGGGCTTGACTTTGACCGGCTTGGGCTGAATCCAGGTGGCGATCTCAAACACTTTTGGAGTCAGGATAACCCTCTCGCGCATCCGATAGATCACCTTCCCCGAGCCCCAAACCGAGCCCAGCCGGATCTCATAGTTCGAGGCCCAGGCGCTCCCCTGTGCCTCGATCATGCGGATGGGATAGAGGTTGAGGAACGTCGTGTCGGGCCGGGAATGGAAGCTGAGCGCCCGCCATACCCACTCGCTGCGACCCGACGGCTGGTGGAAATTGTCATCGCCCAGGAGGACATACTTGTTGACCCGATTTCCCTCGGCGTCGAACTCGTGGAAGCGCGCCATCACGCCCATGGAGGTCTCGCTTCCCAGGTCATACTTCGTCCAGCCGCAGACGGTGAGGTCGGTGTCCGGGGGCACAAGATCGAGGCGCATGGCGGCGGTATCCTGGCCGTCGGATGTGCCGCGGTTCAGCCGCAATGACTGCCGGGCTCCCGGCGGATGCTCGATCTTATCCGTGAATCGCCCCTCATCCCGATCCTTGCCGTGCCAGTAATCGCCCTCGGGGGGCATCCAGGGGAAGATCGAGGTGTCGGCAAACATGAGATTCCCCGACTCCCTCAGGCGCATGACGCTCACCCAATCGGGGATTCCGTCGCCATCCGAGTCGGCCATATCCCCGCCTCGGAGCATGTTCCTCGGCTGCCAGTCGGTCCAGTTGCCTTTTGTTTCAAAGCGGACCTGGGTGATGATGTCGGCTGGGAGCACGGGCCAATCCCTGGAGCCGGCATTCGGGATGACGGGCTTCACCAACGCTGCGGTGACCCGCTCAGCCTGCGGAGGAACATCCACGATTGACTGACTCGTCTGCATCATCAGCGCCAGCATGAACAACATACGCCATTATAACATGCCGGCGTATCTTCGCATTCAAATAATCAGCCCGGCGCGAAACGCCGGGCTGATGAATTACCGATGGATGTGAGCCTTACCAAAGATCAGTTGGCATACGTATCGAAGCAGAATCCCCCCTGCCCAATGTCTATCGGGACGCTGCTCACTTCTCCGGTCTTGAGATCAATGGCATAGATGCTCCAGGAAATGCCGTCCCTGCTTCCGTGCAGATATGCCTTGTGCTCGGCGCTGTTCACGGCGAACACTCCTTGGACCCACAGGAGGTCAGGCTTGGCAATCACTGAAGTGGCGCCTGTCCTGGCATCTATGGAGATGATCTCCTCCTCCATACCATTCCAGCGGTATCCTACCAGGGTATCTTTCTCATAAAAGTCAAAGCCGAAGCCGCCGCCACCGGCTTCTGTCATCGGGACGCTGGTGACCGTTCGGGTCTTCAGGTCTACGGTGTAAATCCTCCAGAAGGTCTCCCCATCCTTCTGCCCATAGAGATAGGCCTTCTTATGCGCAGGATCTACTGCTATGGGACCAGGAGACAAAACCCAGTCCAGGTCGACGGCGGTTATCACGTCAAAAGCGCCTGTTCTGGGGTCTATGGATATCAATTCTTCGTTCGAGCCGTTCCACCTGTAGGCGATCAGATCGTTCTTCCCGTAAGCGGCGAAACCGAAGCCGCCGTGTTCCATTCCGACGATTGGCACAGTCCTGAAGTTGCCGGTTATGAGGTCAATGGTGTCAATCTCATAATTCAGGCCGTCTCTGGTTGCGAACAGGTATGCCTTGTGCTCCGCACTGTTCACCGTGAAAACCCCCTGGACCCACATCAGACCCAGTGTAGCTATGACGGAACTAGAGCCGGTGTTCGGATCGATAGACACTATCTCTTCCGTACTGCCGCTCCATCTGTAGCCGATGAGTGAACCGGCCACTGCACTTTGGACACAAGCGACTACCAATAAAGCAACCAAGCACCCTAACAACAATCTTCTCACAATATCCTCCTGGAATAGATGAAACCGGATGGCCTTCATGCAGACTGAGGCTCAAACAATTTCTAGGTTTTTAGACGGTCAGTACAAGCAATCGGTTTCATGCTTCTACCGTCTGGTGCTTTGCCACATGGTGGATGCTGCATATGAACGCCGGCAGCGGAAGCATCATGCCGACGTTTAACATGCTGGTAACCCCCGTGTAAGAATCCTGTCATGGTAGGCGAGTAAGCTTGTTGGGAAAGAACAAGAAGGGGGATTGGGATGAGAAGAATTTCATTGTTGCTGATTGCGGTGCTGATCGCTTCGGGATGCTCCAGGCAGCAGCGGAGCGGGACGGTGAGAGTCAAGGGCTCGGATACGATGGTCAATCTCGCCCAGGCATGGACGGAGGCGTATATCAAGGAGCATCCGAGTGCGAATATCATCGTCACAGGCGGCGGCTCGGGGGTGGGGATCGCCGCCCTGATCAACGGCGACACGGATATTGCGACTGCTTCCCGTGCCATGGAGCCTCAGGAACTCAGTCAGTCGAAGGCGAAGGGCCTCGACCCTCAGCAGTTCACCGTCGCCAGGGATGGAGTCACGGTCATCGTAAATCCGAAGAACCCGGTCAGCAACTTCAATATCGACCAGCTTTCCGACATCTATACGGGCAAGATCACGAACTGGAAGCAGGTCGGCGGTAAGGATGCGAAGATGGTCGTTCTCTCGCGAGACAAGAACAGCGGCACGCACGTCTTCTTCCTGGAGCACGTCGTCCGCAAAGGCAATCCAAAGGGAACTCAGGAATACGCCCCTACGGTCCTGATGGAAGTATCCACTCAGGCGATTGCGGACGAGGTGGCGCAGAATGTGAACGCCGTCGGGTATGTCGGCATGGGCTATGTGAAGCCGGGGGTGCATAAGGCTCTGGGGATAGCTTCGGATGCGACCAAGAAGTATGTCGAGCCGACGGTGGCCAATGTCATAAACGGCGCCTACCCCATCGCTCGCCCGCTGTACCTCTACACGCCGAGTAAGCCGATGGGGGCGGTCAAGGAGTTCATTGATTTCGTGCTCAGCGACCAGGGGCAGAAGATAGTCGCAAAGATGGATTTCGTGCCGGTGCGGAGCGTAGAGTGAGGAGTGCGGAATGTTGGGTAATCAGGTCTTAGTCCAGTTGTGAAACGGAGGAGATCATGCAATACGATGAATTTGTGGGACAGGTGCAGCATAGGGCTCGGCTGGCTTCGGGCGGGGAGGCCATAAGGGCGATCCAGGCCACGCTTCAGACCCTTGCCGAGCGGCTCTACGGCGGTGAGGCGAATGATCTTGCCGCTCAACTCCCGAGGGAGATTCAGCCATTTCTCCAGACCCTCGAGACGGGAGAGGATTTCGACCTCAAGGAGTTTTATGAGAGGGTAAGCATGCGGGAGGAGATTGATCTTCCGATCGCAATCTATCATGCCAGGGCAGTGATCTCGGTGGTGCTGGATGCCGTGTCGGCTGGCGAAATATCGGATATTCTGGCACAGCTTCCCGAGGAATACGGCCCTTTGTTCCAATGGGAGGAGGCGAAAGCAGCGTAAACAGTGAACAGTGAACGGCAAGATACTTAACACTAAGCGGTGAACGGTAAACCGTGAAGGGGGAGACATGAGGGTACGAGCGTTGGTGGCACTGCTCGCAGTGCTGCTTATCGGTGTGCCTGCGTTCGCTCAGTCGCAGGACGACTTGCGGGCGGAGATAGAGAGCATCAAGAAGCAGCTTTCTCAGATGGAGGAGCTGAAGACCAGGCTGGCTGATCTGGAGAAGAAGCTGGATGAGCAGAAGGCGACTCCATCAGTCAGCGCCGGCTTCCCCGGCGAGAAGGTAAAGATTGACGGTCGGATCTTCACCGGAGTATTCGATAGCGGCGACCAGGGCAATTCCCCGAACTGGAGCACCGATATCAATGACGCCAAGCTGAGGCTCACCTTCAGCCCAAGCGCCAACGTCACGATCGTCAATCGCCTGAGCACGACCGGTGCGAAGTGTGCGGATTTCGATTACTTCTACCTCGACTATGCCCTGCCTAAGACGACATTGCGCATCGGCCAGCGGAAACTCGATGTCGGCCAGGAGACATGGACCGATAATCCGGTCGAGAACATGCTGGTGACCACAGCCGTCTCCCACATCTCCGGGTATGCGACCGGGATTGCTCTTGTCGGGAAGTTGGGCGGGTCGGCACCCTATGAAATCGGCTTCATGAATGGCGCACGGGGGGTGATGGCTCGTCCGACGAGCGGACTGCCCATCAACATGAAGATCGGCACTCCACTGGGAAGCAATGCCTTCGGCTCGCTGAGCTACTTCAACTCGGGCAAGATCGGCGCTAATGATAAGTCGGCGGTCAGCATTGCCGAGATCGCGGACGCGCCTGCCGGCTCGACCGAATGGAAGAGGAGCATCTGGGAGCTCGACCTCCGGTATAACTACGGCAATACCGGCATCCGTCCGCTCATCCCGACCGGCGATCTGCCGAGGATCATGCTAGGCGCGACTTATGGGGCTTTTGGCGACAATGCCGTCGGAGCGCCGGACAGGGATGGGAAATACTGGTTCGTCGAAAGCCTCTACAGCGTCAACAACCGTCTCTATGCGGCGGCCCGATACAGCGCCGTTGATCTGGATGATAGCATTTTCGCTGCGCTGGGGAAGAGTCCGGTGGCGGTCAACTCCTATCGGAGGACTTCCATCGGCCTCGGATATCGGCTGACCAACCTCACCGACCTCAAGACCGAGTACTCCTTCAACGACACGAGCGGCGGTTCTCTCAAACCCAGCCTCAACCAGTGGGCAATCGGCCTCGCGACGAAGTTTTGAACTTAGCCCCCGAATCCGGTATAATACCTGGAGCGATCAAGAGAACAGAGAGTATGGGCGTACGGGGGTTTGGGAGTTTGGGGGTAGCTACTCCCACACGCCCATACTCCCACACACCCACACTCCGCAAAAGCGGGAGCACACATGGCCGACTTAAGCAAAATGGAAAACATAGTAAACCTCTGCAAGAGGCGGGGGCTGATATTCGCCTCCAGTGAGATCTATGGAGGGATTGGGAGCACGTGGGACTACGGCCCCATCGGCGTGTTGCTGAAGAACAACGTCAAAGCCGCCTGGTGGAAGAGCGTCGTCCAGGAGCGCGACGACATGGTCGGCCTCGATGCCGCCATCCTCATGCATCCCGACGTCTGGAAGGCGAGCGGCCATGTGTCGTCATTCACCGACCCGATGGTTGACTGCAAGCGGTGCAAGAGGCGCTTCCGGGCCGACCACCTCGTGGAAAGCATGATGACCGACGAGGATGGCGTCCAGCGCACGGACGAGGAGCTCAAGAGCCTCGAAAAGGCGCTCGAAGGCGTCGTGTGCCCCGAGTGCGGCGGCGAGCTGACGCCCATGCGGCAGTTCAACATGATGTTCAAGACCTTCATGGGCCCGGTCGAGGATACTGCGGCCGTCGTCTACTTACGGCCTGAGACCGCCCAGGGGATATTCGTCAACTTCAAGAACGTGCTCAACTCGACCCGCAAGAAGCTCCCGTTCGGCATTGCGCAGATCGGCAAGTCGTTCCGCAACGAGATCACGCCGGGCAACTTCATTTTCCGCACACGCGAATTCGAGCAGATGGAGATCGAGTACTTCACCAAGCCCGAGGAAGCCGAGCAGTGGCATAGGTACTGGCTGGAGGAGCGGTTCAACTGGTATGTGAACCTCGGCATCAAGCCTGAGAACCTTCGGCTTCGGCCTCATCGTGAGGATGAGCTTGCTTTTTACGCCAAGGCATGCTCGGATGTGGAGTACCTGTTCCCCATCGGCTGGAGCGAGCTGGAAGGCATCGCAAACCGGACGGACCATGACCTCAAGAGCCACATGACGGCGAGCAGCAAGGACCTCACCTACTTCGATGAGGAGACTCAGGCGAATATCACGCCTTATGTGATCGAGCCGTCGGGCGGCGTGGATCGCACGCTGCTGGCATTCCTTTCGGACGCCTATGAGGAGATCGAGGGCGGTCGAGGCGAGGCAGGCGCGGAGGTGGAAGTCGTCCTTCGCCTGAATCCGAAGCTTGCCCCGATGAAGGCTGCCGTCCTCCCGCTCTCAAAGAAGGGCGGACTGCCCGAGATGGCCACGAAGCTCTATGACGAGTTGAGGAAGTGCTTCTTCGTGGATTACGACGAGGCTCGGAGCATAGGCCGGCGCTATCGGCGGCAGGACGAGATCGGCACGCCCTGGTGCGTCACGGTTGACTTCGACTCCCTCGAGGATCAGGCGGCCACCATCCGCGACCGGGATACCATGGAGCAGGTCCGCATCCCCCTCGCCCAGATCAAGAGCTGGGTCAGGGACAAGCTGGACGAGTGCTGATTTCTTTGCAGGAGGAACACGCGGGGACATAAGCGTCGGGCTAAAGGGCCGACGCTATCAAACCATGAGGCGGCTGAAGCCGGCTCGTAAGTGCGCTTCAGCGCCCAATTGTCTTGCCAGCGCCGGACATTCATCTCGGCGCTCGTGTTCGGAGGCGTCCGTGAAAAAGCGCACGCGAGTCGTGGCTTGGGTAATGCTAATCCTAGCAGGGATAATGCTGGCCTGGGTGGCATATGACCTGCTCCGCCTTTCGGCTCTCCACTTGGGCAGTTTTGAGTCGCTTTGGCAGACAATGCTTGGATTGGCATGCTTGGTATCCTGGTTGCTGCTCTGGATTCTCCTGCTGAAGCGGCGGACGTGGGCCTGGTGGGGGCTGACGGTGATCTACTGCGGTTTCGCCTTGTTAGTATTGTACGGGGTTGCCTTGACACCAAGCTACTGGCTGGCAAGGGGCAAGACCTTCGGACCGATTGTCGTGATGACGATACTAAAGCTGGTAATGGGGGCTGTCTTCCTTATCCCCCTCTTCTTCCTCCTCACCGACCGGCCGGGGGGATGGAAGAAGGCACTAAGCACCAAGCACTAAGCACCAGGAACGAGGCACGAACATGTTCATCCACAAATCATTCATTCGAGGGGGGAGCGGGGGATGGAGCCACTACCAGGGGCCGTTTCCTCATCAACTCCCTGACGGGCGGGTCGTCCTGCTGTTCGGCGCCTATAACGGCCAGGAAACCTTCATAGATAATGCGGTTTACTACGCCATCTCGACCGACCGAGGAGAGACCTGGACCGAGCCGGCGATCTTCATGGCCGCGCCGGGAGCGAACGTCTCCCGCACGACCATACTGTCCCTCCGAGACACGAAGAAGGTCCTCCTCTTCTGGCGAGAGACGTTCTTCAAGGGCGCGACCGAGGAGAGCAAGACGGTGTCGAGCATCAAGGACTACGCTCGCTCGACGGCACGAGTCTTCATGCGCGAGTCCGAGGATTCGGCCCGCACCTGGAGCGCTCCCAGGCAGATTGACATAATGGGCGAGGTCTCGAAAGGGCGGCTCTTCTACGGAGGGCCGCAGGTTCCCCAGCAGCTCCTAAGCGGGCGGATTATCCTGCCTCTGGGCTACCTTCATGAGGACGGCTACTCGCACGTGGCGCGATTCATGGTCTCGGATGACGGCGGCGAGTCGTGGATCAACGGCTATGACGTATGCATCCCCGTCCAGCGAGGCGCAATGGAGCCCACGCCCGTGGAGATCGCGCCGAATCAGCTATACTGCCTCTTTCGCACGAAGAGCGGCTTCCTGTGGGAATCCACCTCTCCTGACGGCGGACTGACCTGGATGGAGCCGAAATCGTCCGGCATCCCGTCGCCGGAATCCATGCCCCACCTTCTCAAACTGAAAAGCGGGAACTACCTGCTCGTCTGGAACAGCCAATCGTCGGTAGATCAATATCCTCGCTGGCCGATGACCGCCGCCCTCTCGACCGATGGATGCAAGACCTGGGCCTTCAAGCGGGATATCGCCACCGAGACTGGTCGCAACCAATTGAGCAATCACGGGATCACACAATTGGATGACGGGCGGATTCTGCTGGCGCTCTCCCACTACCATGCCCTGAAGCCAACGTCCAGTGACATCGAAACCGTCCTCTTCGACGAGGAGTGGGTGAAAGGCGGCTGATCGGGATGAAGCCCCGAACCCTCGTGGCAGCACGCATATATATCGCCTTGTATGCCATCCAACTGCTGAGACACCTTCCCATGCTCAAAATGAGCCTTTGGCGAGGGCACATTACTGCGCTGGAGGTTCTGGTCCTCGTTGGTATGCTGATCGAGGTGTCTATCCTGGTCGGTTGGATCTACCTTCTCAAAGGACGCAGGGAGGCCTGGACAGTGCTGGTATCTCTGCTTAGCCTTTCAGCCGTCGGATGGGTCGGCATGAATGCTATACCGCCTCGCCCTCCGAACGGCAACCCACTCGGTTCTATGCTCTACGCGTTCTTCGCCGGTTACCTGGGGATTCCCGGAATAGCGCTGCTGCTATTGGACAGGCCTTCGTCGTGGGGCGGGCATAGGGCCGAAGAACCGCCAACTGAACGGCCGGCTTTGGTGACCAAGAACCGGACGAGAACGGCTGCCTATATCTTTCTGGCCCTTTCAGCACTCGGGCTGATACAATCGCTAATGCAGCTGGTTTCCAAATGGTATGAGCCCACACCATGGCTGTACCCAATTCCGTTTGCGGCCGTCTGCATATTCTGGCTGTTCCTGCTGCAGGCGCGCAAGTGGGCATGGTGGGCACTGCTTGTCATGAATACTGGAATCGCCGTGTTTTCCTTGCTGACTTGCGGTTCCGACGTTGGATTGGCATTATTCATGCTCATGCCGGGCGCTTTCATCCCTTTGGCGGTTCTGATGACCGACCCGCCCTCAGGATGGGCCAATCCGCAATCCGAAATCGGAGATCCGAGATCAGCGCTTCCGGACTGATGAGCTTGTTTTTTTGAAGCGGGAACATTTTCCGTGGGTTAAACGTTTACATATTGGGTGAGAACCTGGTAGAATAGGGCATCATGGATTATTCGGCGGCGGCAGAGCAAGCAAATAGGTTCCTGGCGGAGGCGGATCAGTTCAAACTCGGCGGGCTGGTAACCGAGTCACCGCATCCCGTGACTCGCAGCCTGAGCGACACGGCCCAGAAGAATACGGCTGACGGCCTCGCGCTCCTGTTCAAGGTTGACGAGGACGTGCTTGCCGCCTACCGCCAATGGATACAGACCGACGCCCCCGAGCGTATCAAGGACGCCGTTCGGGATAACCTCCTCGCGGGCGGCAAACTCTTCTTCACCGGATGCGGATCAACCGGCCGACTCAGCATTCTCCTGGACTCAATCTGGCGCGATTTCTGGCAAAGACATGGATCGGCGGCCGAGAGAGAGCAATGGGAAGACCGCACCCGAAGCATCATGGCGGGCGGCGACTTTGCCCTCATCAAGGCGGTCGAGGGCTTTGAGGACTTCGTCCAGTTCGGGGCGAAGCAGATCGAGGACATGGGCCTGTCTGCCGGCGATACCGTCTTCGCGATCACCGAGGGCGGCGAGACCTCCTTTGTCATCGGTACTGCTTGGCAGGGTCTCAAGAAGGGCGCAAAGGTCTACTTCGTCTACAATAACCCCGACTCGGTCCTTTGCGGGAAGATCATCCGAAGCGAGGAAGTCATCAACGAGCCGCGAATCGAGAAGATCAACCTCACCACCGGCCCGATGGCCATCACGGGCTCGACCCGCATGCAGGCGACCACAATCCAGCTTGCCGTGATGATGACCATCCTGGAGATGGTTATCCGGGACATCAAGGGTATGGATTCGTCGTGCGTTCCCGCGAAGATGCTCACGGGCTTGGAGAAGATCCTTGCCACGCTTAGCTCTGAGGACATGCTCGGCCAACTAGCGGGGCTCGTGGTGTTGGAGGAATCGGCCTACCGGAGCTGCCACAAGAGCACCTACCTCGCCGATCACCTCGGAGTGGACGTGCTCACGGATACGACCGAGCGCTCGCCAACGTTCTGCACGCCGGCATTCCGTAAGTGGGATGATACACAGGCATCCGAGTCATGGACCTATCTAATCCTCCCCCATGCGGATGCGAAGCAGGCCTGGGAAAACATGCTGAAGCACCCGGTGAACGCCCTCGCGTGGCCGGATGAGGACATCCTCAAACTGGTCGGGCCGGAGAAGGCGCCCAGGCAGATGGAAATCATGCGGCAGATCGGCAGGGAAGACGTGCTCAAGTTCCGCATCGGCCTTGATGGGCTGGAGCATCGTCCGATCACCAAGGGCGACGCCGTCATAGGGATCGTTGCCGACGATAAGATGGCGTCTCTCACGTCTCCTGATGGCTTCTGCCGCGTTCAGCTCGAGAAGGCGGACGCAAACGGGGCTTCGACTGCCGTCATCTACACAGGCGGAAGTGAGACTATAGGCGAGATCAGCCGCTTCCTTGCGGAGTGGAGAGTCCCCTGCAAATCGCTGCTTCTCCCGACACCTGAAACCGGCCTGATACTCGATCCCATCACTCGAATCGGGATCAAGATGCTGCTTAACGCCCTCTCGACTTGCATAATGGTGAGGCTGAACCGGGTACTGGGCAACTGCATGGTGGCGCTCGTCCCAAGCAATCTGAAGCTTATAGACCGTTCCACTCGCTATATACAGAATCTCACCGATCTCCCCTATGAGGAGGCGTGCAATCTCCTCTTCCAGACCATAGAGTACGTCTCGCCGAGGATGCAGGCAGGGCAGCAGTACCCACCGGTGGTGGCCCTGTCGGTCTTCAAGGCGCGAAACGGATACACCTTCGAAGAAGCCGAGCAGTTCCTCCACGATAGTTGCGCCATGGTGAAGATCGACCGCTAGGTCGGCACTCCTGCGGCTGGACGATCGTCTTCCTTTTCACCAATTCCATGTATTTTCACCTATATTGTGATTTACTAGTTGACAAAAAATCACAGTCGGCGTATTATTGCTGATGCTGAAAGTTTAAGTACACTAAGCGGGCCATAAGTTGAAAGGAGGTTCAACATGGATTCGAAGACAGGGACGAAGGATTACTTGGGCGTTCGCAAGAGCCTCAACGGGTACTCACTAGGGGAGCTCGAGGCTCAGATCCTGGACATCATTTGGGACTTGGAGCCCCCGGTTACCAGCTCCCAGGTGTTCAAGATCATGTATCCCAGGCGTGAGTTGTCATACTCCACCATCATGCTCACCATGGCAAAGCTTTCCAGGAAGGGCATACTGACTCAGCAGCGGACCGGCGACAAGAAGACGGATGCGTTCATCTACACGCCGAACTTAAGCCGGCAGGAAATGGGCATGAGGCTTTTGCAGGAAGTATCGGAGAAGGTTCTCAAGAACCCGTTGCACGTCTTCGTCGGCAAGATCCTGTCTGACACGCTGAGCGCGGCCGATCTTCAGAAGGTGACATCGGCGATAGAGGCTGCGACCAAGTAGGCGGCAAAGCTGTAGGTTCTAGGTTTTGGGTTTTGGGTTCTGGGGCGCCCTATAACCTATAACCTAGAACCTACAGCCCTTCTCAAGTTTCCCTCTTGACAAGCGAGCGCACTGTGGTATAATGTCTCTAAAGGTAGACAGGCGTCTACCTACCCAGGAGGGCTGGAATGAGACATTTACGACCACGCTGCAGAACAATCCCCCAGGAGGCGCTGGAAATGATATCTGACGTGCTCCTCGCCTCCTCAACTCAGGATGATGAGAATCCCTCATTCAACGAGCAGCAACTTGCGAGGAAAAGCAGGCGCACCTGGAACGCTGAGCTGCAGCTCGCGATCAAAACCGCCGAAAAAAGGAGCTTCGAGATTTCAGACGAGGGCGTGATTCCTTTCGAGCTCAAACCCAGACAGCAAATCATCTGGGAGATGTACATGGATGGATACTCGCCCTCGGAGATCGCGGACGCTTTGGGCATCACCAGGCCCACCGTTCTGCGAAGACTCCGCAAAGCCGCAGCCATCGTCGCCACCACCCGATCACGGCTTCGAGGATTGGGAGAGGTCTACCGGTCGGAGGTCCACAGGAAGGGATATCGGAAGCCCGATCACTGCCTGGAGGAGCCTTGCCGGAAGCTGGGATATTGCAGGTATGCAGGGCCTCGTTAGGAGGCGAACTCTGCACGTCCGACGCTGAACGCTGAGCGTCGAACGACGAACCCCATTCTTCTTGACTCTGAGCCTCAATACATGGTACAATTTGGTGGCGATTTAAGCCGTTTTGAGGCTGATTTAAGCGAGTAGCGAAGGAGAACAATTAGGGATATGGCCGCTGAGCAAGAAAACAATGTGAATGGAAACGATTTAGGCCAGTACGATGTTGATCAACTGACGGTCCTGAAAGGCTTGGAAGCCGTTCGGCTTCGCCCGGCAATGTATATCGGTACTACAGGCGCGAGGGGGCTTCATCACCTCTTCATCGAGGTTGTGGACAACTCCATTGACGAGGTCCTGGCCGGCCGGGCGAGCAAGATAGATGTGACGCTGCATACGGATAACAGCCTCTCGGTGCTTGATGACGGCCACGGCATACCGGTTGATATTCACACGGAGACCGGCTTGTCCGGCGTAGAGGTAGCCATGACCATGCTCCACGCAGGCGGCAAGTTCGGCGGGGATGCGTACAAGGTATCCGGCGGACTCCACGGCGTGGGCGTGTCGGCGGTCAATGCGCTGTCCGAGTGGTGCTATGTAGAAGTCAGCCAGAAGGGCGGAATCTGGAGGCAGGACTACGTGCGCGGAGTCCCCAAGGAGCCGCTCAAGAAGATCGGCGAGACTTCCAAGACCGGGAACTACACCCGCTGGATGGCCGACCACGAGATCTTCGGCAAGGTCGAATACAACTCCGAAATCCTTACTCAAAGGCTTCGAGAGCTGGCGTACCTCAACAAACAGGTGACTATCATGTTCACCAACGAGTTCACCGGCGAGGCTCAGGAGTTCCACTACAAGACGGGTATTGCTGCTTTCGTGGAGCACTTGAACCGCAACAAAGACCCTCTGCATAAGGTGATCTACTTCGCCAGGCAGCGAGAAGACATAGATATCGAGATAGCCCTCCAGTACAACGACGGCTATCATGAAGAGATCCTCACTTTCGCGAATAACATCAACACCACCGAAGGCGGAGTCCATCTTTCGGGCTTCAAGACCGCGATGACAAGGGTGATCAACAACTATGCTCGCAAGAGCGGCGCGCTGAAGGAGAAGGACAATAACCTCCAGGGTGACGACGTTCGAGAGGGTCTGACCTCAGTCATCTCCGTGAAGCTCCTGAACCCGCAGTTCGAGGGCCAGACCAAGAGCAAGCTGGGCAACAGCGAGGTCGAGGGGATTGCGAACTCGATCGTGGGTGAGGGGCTGGGCGAATTTCTGGAAGAGAACCCAAACGTCGCGAAGAGGATTGTGGATAAGGCGCTCGTGGCTTCGAGGGCGAGAGAGGCCGCGCGCAAGCAGGCGGAGCTCGTGCGGAGGCAGAATGCGCTGGAGAACTCCTCGCTTCCTGGGAAGCTGGCCGACTGCTCCGAGCGGGATCCATCCAAGTGCGAGGTCTACCTGGTCGAGGGCGATTCGGCGGGAGGCTCGGCTAAGCAGGGGCGAGATCGGCGGTATCAGGCCGTTTTGCCGCTCAGAGGCAAGATCCTCAATGTGGAAAAGGCGCGTCTGGACAAGGCGCTGGAAAATGAGGAGATTCGGGCGCTGATCACCGCTCTCGGGACAGGCATTTCCAGAGGCACACCGGACACCGAAGAGGAAGTCAACCTGTTTGATGGCGACAGCGAAGGCGAAGATGCCCCGGCAGAGAATGGCAATGGAAATGGAAACGGCAAGAACGGCAAAGACAACGGGTATAACTACGATCTCAGCAAACTGAGGTACGACCGAGTCATAATCATGACCGATGCCGACGTTGACGGCGACCATATTCGCACCCTGCTGCTCACGTTCTTCTTCCGGTACATGCGGCCCCTTATTGAGCACGGGCACGTCTACATTGCCCAGCCGCCGCTATATCGGGTCAGCGCAGGCAAAGACCAGCAGTTCTACGCCCGCACCGAAGAGGACCTCGAGGAGATCATGAAAGGCATCCACGGCAAAAAGGATGTCAAGGTCCAGAGGTTCAAAGGTCTGGGCGAAATGAACGCCGATCAGCTCGCCGAAACGACGATGGATCCTGCGAAGCGGACCATTGCCGTCGTCACGCTCGAAGACGGCATCATGGCCGATGAGATATTCACCACCCTCATGGGCGACAAAGTGGAGCCCCGCCGAGAGTTCATCGAGCGGCATGCCAAAGAAGTCACCGACGTAGACTGGCACTACTAGGCAGAATGGTTAATAAGCAGAGGGTCGTATCGCCTATCAACCAAGTATAAGGTTTTAAGTCAAGTTCTGCTGCCAAGCACTCTGTTGGGTGGTAGTGTCTACCAGGTTTTTCCGTCATGTCCCCCGATCCGCTTCTCGCCACCGAGAACATTATCTCCACAAGCTTCCCCATCACTGCGATGAGTGCCTTCCTAAGCAGCGCGCTTACACTCTTCCTCGGAATATCCGATACGATTGATGGCAGCTCCGGGAATATCCTTACGAGCATCGCCCTCAGCCTGTGCTTCTGCGCGCTCCAGCACGAAGATGATATTGTCAAGATTGTGCTTCTTCGTTATCCAGTCCACTTTGGAAAGAAGCCTCAA
This sequence comes from Armatimonadota bacterium, assembly GCA_035686805.1. GTDB lineage: Bacteria > Armatimonadota > UBA5829 > DTJY01 > DTJY01 > DASRZD01. The sequence goes on along the minus strand of DASRZD010000051.1, from coordinate 2,087 downwards.
GAATCCTTTCCGACTGTTCTCGAACTTCTTCGGCGATAATGCGTCTTTGCCACTTGCAAGAGTAGACGCGGCTGTGTTACTCTTAGAGTGTCCGTCCACTCCCACGATCAGCGTGGAAGAGGTGATCAAATCCAGATTTTTTTGTCGCTTTGCTTTCACTGCAGCCATCCTCCTCTGTGCACCGCAAGGCGCTTGTTTGTTTACTAACAGAGTGTTTGGCTGCAGTGAACCTATCTGCCTACTCTAGAACCTTATTGTACGCATTCCGGGAGAAAGCATGCTCGATCCGAAGTTCATACGCTCGAATCCTGAGGTCGTCCGAGAGGGGATTCGGAAGAAGAGGCTCGATGAGGCGGCGCTGGATGAGTTCCTCCAGGCCGATGAACTCTGGCGCGGCCGGCTGACGGAGGTTGACCAGCTCAAGGCGCTTCGGAATACGGTCTCGGAGCAGATCAGCCGGATGAAGCGCGCCGGAGAGGATGCGGCAGCAGAGATCGCCCGAATGCGCGAGGTATCCGACCGCATCAAGGAGCTTGACGCCGAGGTCCGGGAACTCGAGGAGAGAGTCCAAAATGCGGCTCTCATCATACCGAACATGCCCCATGAGAGCGTGCCGGTTGGTCAGGATGACAGGGACAACGTGATCGTGCGCCAGTGGGGAGAGATGCGGAAATTCGACTTTCAGCCCCTGCCTCACTGGGAGCTTGCGAAGAACCTGAGCCTGATAGATTTCGAGCGAGGCACGCGTATGGCGGGAAGCGGATTTATCCTGTACACGGGCCTCGGGGCGCGACTGGAGCGGGCGCTGTTCAACTTCATGCTCGACCTCCATACGAGCAAGCATGGGTACAGAGAGGTCTTTCCGCCTTTTGTAGTCAATCGGGCATGCATGATCGGCACGGGTCAGCTTCCGAAGTTCGAGTTCGACATGTACCGCCTCCCGGATGATGACCTATTCCTCATTCCGACGGCTGAGGTGCCGGTGACCAATTTCTATCGTGAGGACATCCTTGAGGGGAAGGACCTTCCCATTTATCTAACGGCCTACTCTCCATGTTTCAGGCGCGAGGCGGGCGCGGCCGGCAAAGATACCCGCGGTCTGCTGCGGGTACACGAATTTAATAAAGTGGAGCTGGTCAAGTTCACGCCTCCTGAGATCTCCTACGATGAGCTTGAGAAGCTGACGAACGATGCCGAGGCAGTACTCCAGGCGCTGAAGATTCCTTACAGGGTATCGCTCCACTGCACGGGAGACACCAGCTTCCAGGCGGCGAAGACCTATGACCTCGACGGATGGGCGCCCGCCGTCGAGCAGTGGCTGGAAATCTCGTCCTGCAGCAACTATGAGGAGTGGCAGTCCAGGCGGGCGAACATCCGATTCCGCCGCGAGCCTGGCGCAAAGCCCGAGTTCGTACACACGCTGAACGGATCGGGAGTGGCACTCCCCAGGCTGGTGGCCGCACTCCTGGAGAACAACCAGCAGCCCGACGGCTCGGTGATCATCCCGGAGATCCTCCGACCGTATATGGGTGGGGCAAAGACTTTAGACAACAGACTTTAGACTTCAGACAGCGGATACGTCCGACGTGTCAGACCAGTCCGACTTGTCCGACCATTCCCCAGCGAAAAGCAGGGATCATGTGCCGAATTGGCGCATATATGCCTAGAGGTCGGATGCCATGTGGATCGTCGGGACGGTCTTGATCTTACTTGTCGGGGCGGGGGTGCTGATATTCAACCGCCTGGTGAAGGCTCGCAACCTGGTTGACGAAGCCTGGAGCGGCGTGGACGTTCAACTCAAGCGCCGGCACGACCTCGTTCCGAACTTGGTCGAGTCCGTCAAAGGCTACACCGAGCACGAGCATACCCTGTTCGACCAGATCGCCCAGCAGCGTACTAAGGCCATTGACGGCAACCCTCAGACAGACCCCGAAGACGAAAACGCCCTCACCCGCCAGATCAAGACTCTCTTCGCGGTCGCTGAGGCATATCCCGACCTCAAGGCGAATCAGAACTTCCTGGACCTGCAGAAGAAGCTCGTCGAAATCGAGGATGCCCTGCAGTACGCCCGAAGGTACTACAACGGT
>DASRZD010000050.1:0-4451 GCA_035686805.1 Armatimonadota bacterium | reverse complement strand
CCAGCACGACGCTCCCCGTGCACAATGTTCCCTGGCTTCCTCGATGCTCAGCCACTGGGGCATCGGCTGCTTGGATGAGATGACGCAATTCACGTAATCCCGGCTTTCCAGGCAGTGGGCGAATACCGTCAGCAGGCAGTTAGTATCCGGCGGGAGATAGATTCGCACGACGTTGTTCTTCTTGCTCAGCAGCGTGTTGATGAAGCTCGGCGACTGATGGCTATAGCCGTTATGATCCTGCCGCCACGCATGAGACGTGAGCAGGTAGTTCAAGGATGCGACCGGCTTCCGCCAGGGAACCTCTCTCGCGATTTTCAGCCATTTCGCATACTGCCCGACCATCGAATCCACTATCGGCACGAATGCCTCGTAGCAGGGGAACAGTCCGTGCCGGCCGGTGAGCAGGTATCCCTCCAGCCAGCCCTCGCACATCTGCTCGTTCAGCGCCTCCATGACCTTCCCCTGATGGGACATGTGTTGGTCGGTCTCCTTGATCGGCCACATGAATACCCGGTCGGTCGCCTCGAATACATCATCCAGGCGGTTGGAGGTGGTCTCGTCCGGGCTGACCATGCGGAAGTTCGTCCGGTTTCTGGAGAACACATCCCTGAGAAACTTCCCCAGCTCGCGAGTGGACTCCGCCTTCACCGATCCGGGCTCGGGCACCTCGACTGCGTAATCAGCGAGATCCGGAAGCTCCAGGGGCACGAGCAACTGCCCGCCATTCGCCTGAGGGACCATCCCCATGCGCTTATCACCCGATGGACAAACTGCCGTGACTTCCGCCGCCGGCTTGCCCGATGAATCGAACAACTCCTCCGGCCGATAGCTCGTCAGCCACGCCTCCAGCGCCCTTAGATGCTCAGGATTGTCGGCGGGATCGAGGATCGGGATCTGGTGCGAGCGCTCCGTTCCTTCTATCGGCTGGCCGTCCAACTCCTTCGGCCCGGTCCAGCCCTTCAAGGTCTTGAGGATGATCATCGGCCAGGTCGGAGATTCCCGGACTGCGGCCTGAATCTCCCTTATCCGCTGATATGCCCAATCCATCGCTTCCCACAAGGCCTGGTGTACCGGCAAGGGATCATCTCCCTCCACGAACCTCGGCTCGTATCCATATCCCGTGAAAAGCTCCTCCAGCTCCTCATCGCTCATCCGCCCCATGATGGACGGCCCGGAGAGCTTGATGCCGTTCAGATGGAGGATTGGGAGCACTGCGCCGTCACTCGCCGGATTCAGGAATCGGTTCGAGAACCATGACGCCGCCAGCCCGCCGGTCTCGGCTTCCCCATCTCCCACAATGCACGCCACGATCAGTTCCGGATTATCGAACGCCGCACCGAATGCATGGAGCAGCGAATATCCGAGTTCGCCTCCTTCATTGATCGCTCCCGGGGCGAGTGCCGTCAGATGGCTCGGAAACCCTCCCGGCCACGAGAACTGATGCACCAGCCGAGTGATTCCTCCCATATCTCGGCCCATATCCGGGTAGAACTCGCCGAGAGACCCATCGATCCACAGTTCGGCAAGTATGCCAGGCGCGCCGTGACCCGGCCCCACGACCAGCATCACGCTCGCATCCGTGTCCTGAATCAGGCGATTGAGGTGCGAGTAAACCAGATTGAGTCCGGGCTGAGTCCCCCAATGTCCCAGCAATCGGGGTTTGATGTCATCAGGCCTCAGCGGCTCTCGCAGCAAGACGTTCGTCTTCAGATAAAGCTGCGCCGCCCCCAGGTAATTCGCCGCCCGCCATTGAGTGTTCAATTCCTCCAAGCGCTTCTGATCCATGTCATCCTCCTCAAAACCTTTTACCCATCTGGTTCGGCCTTGAACGTTGAGAGTTGAGCGTTGAGAGTTGGACGTTGACCCCCCGGATGCCTTATAATGACATGTCATGACCCACATTCTGGACGATCTGAATCCGCCTCAGAAAGAGGCGGTTCAGCATGGAAACGGCCCGCTTCTGATCTTCGCCGGGGCGGGGACGGGGAAGACCCGCGCCCTCACGTATCGCATCGCCTACCTGATCCGCGAGCACAAGGTTGATCCGCGCAATATCCTCGCAGTCACCTTCACCAATAAGGCCGCCCGCGAGATGAAGGAGCGCATCGAGAAGCTGGTCGGATCCCATGCATTCGGCCAAATGTGGGTGGGGACATTCCATTCCACCTGCGCCCGAATGCTCAGGGAAAAAGGCGACCGAATCGGCCTCGATCGCGATTTTACCATTTATGACGAAGATGACCAGGTCAAGGTCATCCGCGAGTGCCTGGAGGAGCTTGGCCTCGACGAGCGTGAGACCAATGCCCGGGCAGTCCTGAACAAGATCAGCCAGGCCAAAGAACAGCTTGTTCTGCCGGACGAATATGCGAAGGTCTTTAGCGGAAGCTACGATCCGCTGGTTGATCAGGTCTATCCGCTATATCAGAAGAAGCTGGCGGCCAGTCACGCCATGGATTTCGATGATCTCATCCTGAATGCCGTCCGCCTCCTCGACGAGTGTCCGGAAGTACTGGAGCACTACCAGCGGAAGTTTGACCACGTGCTGGTTGACGAGTATCAGGACATCAACTTCTCCCAGTTCCAGCTCGTGAAGCTGATCGCCGAGAAGCATGGGAATATCTGTTGCGTGGGCGACGACGACCAGAGTATATATTCGTGGCGAGGAGCAGATGTAAGTATTATACTATCATTTCAGAAGCGCTATCCCGAGGCGAAGGTCGTCACCCTGGAGCAGAACTATCGCTCGACCCGCAACATCCTTGATGCCGCCTACCATATCATCAGCAGGAACGAGCATCGCGCGCCGAAGCAGCTATGGTCCGAGCGCCCGGAAGGCGCTCTCCTTTATCGGATCGAGGCAACCGATGAGCATGACGAGGCCGCCCGAGTCGTCGGCCGAATCCGAGAGAAGGTTACCAAGGGCGAGAGCGAGTATTCCGATTTCGTGATCCTCTACCGCATGAACGCGCAGTCGCGAGTCCTGGAAGACGCCCTGATGAACTACCGCGTCCCATATCGGATCATCGGCGGCGTCCGGTTCTACGAGCGCAAGGAAATCAAGGACGTCATGGCCTACCTCCGCCTCGCCTTGAACCCGGCCGATAGCGTGAGCCTCAAGCGAATCATCAATGTTCCCACACGAGGCATCGGCCCCATCACCCTGGAGCGGATCGAGCACTTCGCCCTGGTGGAGGGGGTCAGCTTCTTCGACGCCCTGAAGCGGATCGAGGAGATAGACGCCAACCCCAAGGCCAAGCGCGCCATCGCCGCCCTCGCCAAGTTGATCGAGTTTCTCCACGACAAGAGGGATGAGTTCAGCGTCAGCAAGCTCCTCAATGAGGTCATCGAGAACACGGGTTACATCGCCGATCTGAAGCGTCAGGGTACGAGAGAGGCCGACTCCCGTGCGGAGAACGTCCTGGAACTCGCGAGCGTCGTGAGTGAGTTCGAGCGCACGAGCGAGGATGTGTCACTCAGGGCCTTCCTGGAGCAGGTCGCCCTCGTGACCGACATCGATAGCTATGATCAAAACGAGCCTGCGGTGACCCTCATGACCCTCCACTCGGCGAAGGGCCTGGAGTTCCCGATGGTGTTCATGGTCGGCATGGAGGAGGGGATCTTTCCCCACAACCGCTCCAAGACCAGCCGCGAGGAGTTGGAGGAGGAACGGCGGCTTTGCTACGTGGGCATGACTCGCGCGAAGGACGAGTTGTGCCTGAGCTATGCCTACACCCGAACGCTCTTCGGCATGCGGGACAGGATGGCGGTTTCCAGGTTTATTCGTGAGATTCCGGCCGAGATGTTCCACGCGCCGAAGAAAATCGCTCGGACAAGTTCCCTGTGGGAGACGGTCCAGCAGCCCGTCACTGCCGTCCCATGCGACTTCCAGCCTGGCGACTATGTGAAGCACAATGTTTTCGGTCTGGGGATGATAGAGAATATAGAACCGAACGGCAGGGACATGATGCTTACCGTGGCCTTCGAGGACGTCGGCCGCAAGAAACTCATGCTCTCCTTCGCAGCTCTGGAAAAGGTGGAGTTGTAATTGGGGTCCCAGTACTCCAACACTCCATTACTCCAGTACTCCGCTTGGGTATCCAAGGAGGATGATCGCTATGGAAAAGGTTGGCTTCGGCGTCATCGGCACCGGCACGTGGGGCGAGCTTCACGCCCGAATCTACGCCTCCACCGAGGGCATAACCCTCGCCGGGGTTTCTGACCTCGTCGAGTCCAGAGCTGAGTCCGTCGCCCAGGCGTATGGCTCGATGCACTATGCGGACTACCGTGACCTCCTTGCCGACGACCTCATCAAGGCTGTCTCGATCGTCACCCCCGACTTCGCCCATGCCGAGATCGCCATCGCGGCCGCCGAGGCCGGCAAGCACATCCTCGTGGAGAAGCCCCTCGCCATGACCGTCGAGGATTGCCAGCGGGTCATTGCTGCCGCCGAG
>DASRZD010000049.1:0-4692 GCA_035686805.1 Armatimonadota bacterium | reverse complement strand
CTGCATAAGCATCATTTGCTGCATTTCAGCCCGCATTTCTTTTTGACCTACCGATATTTCCACGATCTTCTCCTGGACGCCCTCGAACTTGGCGTCGGACCTGGCCTCCTGAACCAAGTGGTCCTTTAGTGCCTTAGTGCCCTCATCGTACATGCGAGAGATATCGTTCCGGGCCTCTTTGAGGTCGTAGTGATCGGCCACATAGCCCACAATACCTCCGTGCCCTACAATCAGGGCCCACCCCAGTAACGTCTTAAAAATCCATCCCGGCATTTTCACGCTCCCATTCTCGTCTCTAACCATCTATCTCTCCACTCATCATGTTTAATCGTCAACAACTGCCTTCAAGGGCCACACGTAGTCTGCTTTGATTCCGCTGTAGGGAATCCCAAACCGCATACTTATCAGCGCCGCACTCTGATCCGCCGCTTGCTTTACGTAGTACCAGGCCGCGTCTTCATCACCATCGACTTCGGCCAAGACCGCCCGCGTCCACAGCTCAAGACCCTTAGTGGCGTCCAGCCCGACGTCGATAAACAGGTTGTTTGTTCTGAGGTCGCTATATTCTACCGGGCCGTACCGAATGCGAGCTTCAATGAGTCGTTCAGCGTTCGAGAACCATATCCCCACAACACTGAGGCCGATGAAGTTCTCCACTGTTTCGCGCGGGATCTTGGAGACTTCCTTGACAAACTGCTCCTTGAACTCCTCTTCTGGTTCATCGTGCAGACCAAGGGCAGCCAATCCCGCAATGCCAGCCGTCTTCACCAGGATGCGTGCGACCCGTCGTGCCAACGACACCCCCCATGCCGCGACGATAATATTGGCATATTCACTAGCCCACTGCTCCTTGGTGATACGGCCCTGCCTCAAGTCATCGTTGGCCTGGAGTAGCGACTGTAGCTGGGCACTGCGAGCCGACATGAACATGAACGAGGCCTTGATGAATGGTTGCTTGATGGAGGTTAGATGGGTTCGCGTCTCCGGGTTGAACTGAGGCTGCGTCTCCATAGCCTGCATCAGCAGATCCACGGTAGCCTGCTCATGTTCGGCGGTGCCGGGAGTGAGGCCCTGCTCTGCAGCAACCTGCCGTCCAGCGGCTTTCCATATACTCCATATGGCTACTTGGTCGCCCCATGTCATGGGTTGGAGTGAGTAATCTAAAACGGGCGTCTTGTCGAAGATTAGATTGCTAAACGCCTGCTGCGCCGCGACCGCTCCCGCCGCGAAGGAAAAGTGCTTCGCTTTCCACCTGAGCCACAGGGTAGGAACAGTCTCCTCGAGGTGCTTGAGATCCTTGCGGATCTGTCCCACGTCGGCGATGTTATCGACAAAGTACTTCGCGCCAATAAACTTCCTCGCTGCCACCAGGGAAGAGATTTGGATGAGCGACGTACTGGCCTTGCCCCCCAGGATGGACCGCGAGAAATTCGCCAGCATCGCCCCGCTGATCTGATCTAATACACTGCTGTTGCTCACCTGACCCTGGATCACGTCCAGCAGGTTCATAATCTCGGTGAGTTGCGTCTCGCCGCCCGCGTCTCTGATCTTCTGCTGCCAGATCGGATTAGCTGTGAGCGACCGCGCCATCTCAATAGTCTCAGCAAAGGACATATCCCCGAAGCCGGTGCTGGCCGAGCCATAGACACTATCCGCCTGCATGCCATCGATGACCTCGACCATGAACGGGGCAATACGGATGTGGTTAGTGCCGCCGACCCGCGACATGTACCGACCCTTGGATTCGCCCGGCGTCGAGCCGGTGAGTGTCCTGCCCGAAGCCTTCTTGGGAAACCAGCGCCAGATGTGGAAGTATTTGTCGTAGATGGCCTTCTCGTAGTTCTCCCATCGCAGGGAGGTATTGTTGATGGCCTTGGCTTGATGTTCCCGGTTCACCTCGAAGTGTACGTCTACAAACTTCTTAAGCCTATCCGGTACGAGCCTGGCGACCTCGCGCAGTTCTGCTGCCGTTGGCGTGCCAGTGACGATGGTCTTCTTGCTCATCCACACACCGCGCGGAGTCACCCGCTTACCTCGCACCATAACCTCTGGCATCTTATCGTGGTACAGTTCAAAGCGAAGCCCTTGAGTCGAGAGGAGCGCGTCGAGATTGCCGCCGTCCGCGTTCATATGAGCCCAGACACTGAGCAGTTCGCCATACGTCACATCAAACGTCCTGCCCCCCAGCGTGACCGTGACCTCCTTGTTGAGCATCTCCAGATCTGCATTGCTTATCCCTGCCGCCTTCGCCTTCTCGCGGAAGGCATGCAGGAACTCGACCACCAGAGTATCGCTTCGCAGGCGGGCCATCCGGATATCATGATAGAGGATCTTCTCGGTCATTGCCGTATTTGCGCCGGTGACCCTCCGAGCCAGGGTGTGCAGAGTAGCCGCGCCTGGACTCAGCATCCAGGTGGCAAGTTGCACCGCCCCAACGCCTTCTATTCCGACGCGGATTGCTGGAGCCACTTCGTCTCTCATCTCGACGGTGCCTGTGTCGAACATCTCGTTGCGGCGCTGGGTGTTGATCGCCCCCTTTGTGTCCTGCATATCGAGGAGATGCTCGAGCTTCCGTTGCATCTCCCTAATATCGTCAGCGCTCAGGTCGCGTATCGGTTTCTTCTGTAGTCGTTGGACTTCTTCCCGCCTATGTGCGCCCATGGCGTGCCAGTTCTTCACGTCTTCAAGGGCACCGGCCTCCGCGTCTTTTTGCAGTTCTGCAAAGATCGTATCGACGTCCCCTGCGATGCGGTGGAGGTAGTCCGAGCGAGCCAGAAGCTCTAGGGCCTTCTTGTCAGAGAGCTTCGCCAGATCGAATACATCGAGGATGTCTTCAAAAGCCTTCCTGACCTCGATCCGCATCGATCCGAACCGTGTCTTGCCGTCTTTGTAGGCCTTTGCGGCCTTCTTGATGAATGCCGTAAACTCTCTTCGGGCAGCGCGATTATCTGCATCCGTGAGCCACTTCGAGACGGCGTCGAGAACCCTCTCCATGTCTTTAGGGGTCTGGGCCTGGGCGACCCGTAGCAGATACCGACCTGCATACTCCCTCGGCACAACGGCCAGGACGATGTTAGCAAGATCGATGCGGTTGCGCATGTAGAATTTGGTCTTCATACGCAGAGCGTTCAGGGTTTCCCTGGCGCCCTCCTTGGTGGCACGCAGCTTCTCCCTGGCCGTCTCCTTGGTGGCCGCGAGCTTTTCCCCGGCAGCTTCCTTGGTGGCACTCAGTTTCTCCCCAGCCTTCTCCTTCGTGGTCGCTAGCTTTTCCCTCAGTGCCCTCCGGCCCGTCTCAGCAGTATCAGCCACGCCCTGCTTGTACCCGAGATGCTGTTGGTGGATCTGGGCCCACCGCACCATTCCGGCGACGTCCCTGCCGAACATCTTCATCTCTTCGGCCGTCATGCCGTAGGACTTCTTCGCCGCCGGCTGGAAGGGTACACGCCCTTCGTGGATGTCCTCCGGGATGATCAGACCGCTGTCTCCTTCTCGGAGTTGCCGGGTGGCATTCTCCGCTCGCAGTGTCTGTAACGCCAGAAGCCGATCCGAGATCCACTGGTTCACGGCGGTGAGAGTGTCCCTGCCTGGGCTATAGAACTGCCAGGCGTCTGCCGCGTTACGTGTTTCGATGTCCTGAAGGTCTATGATGACCGATGACAATGTCTCGGGTAGGGCCTTGATGACACTTGCTATTGCTGTCCGCTGCTCGGTGGTCAGCGGCCCAGCCGTGCGGATCATGAGGGCATTGCCCGGCCCCGCCGTGGGTGTGCCACTCGACCCGCTCGTACTCAATCCAGAGTAGCTATCATGCTCGAGAGCCAGGGTGACGTGGCCCCTGGACAGGCCGTCCCACAGCAAGTCCTTCACCAAAAGATTATGGCCCCACGCCCCCCCCGCCTTTGCGTACCCCTTCCCATCTGTCTGGAGCCACGCGGCAAACTCTTCGCCGGTCTTCGCCGCCTTCTCTATCGAGGTCGCGCCCGGCTTGGGTGTCAGGGGTCTCAGTTGCCTGGTAACCTCTCCCTCTGCGCCGGGGGTGGGGGCTCCTCTGAGTTGGCGGGTGGGGGCCACTTCGCCCGCACGCCCCTTAACTTCATAGGTCGTCTGTAGCGGTGCGGTGTCCACGTCTGGGGCATTTGCCTTGCGTTGCCCTATCGTAGAGAGGCACTGCACCAGACACGTTTTGCACTTCCCGGTTTCACAGCAAATATATTTATGGTCTCCGGTGGGTTCACTGCGGTGCTGTCCTGATTTTCGCAACCGGATCTCGTCGTCATGGTATGGCGTCTCGAGAACCTCGTACTCCTTCAGCTTTAGCTTCTTCATCTGCTGGTCAAGAAACTTGGCGTTCGGCATCTCCAGCTCGCCAATGTTGTCCTTGTTGGTAATGAGTCGGATCGCCACCGGGAGTCCAGCGGCCCGTGCCGCATTGAACTCTGCCAGCCTCAACATGATCTCATTCTTATGAAACCACCCGCCGTTACTGAAGTGTATCTCAAACAGATCTGCGTATGGAGCAAGCTCGAGATATTGTTCTGCCGTCACAGGCGCGTAACCCGCCGAGATGAAAACGATCGGCGTTGTGATGCCGTACTTGCGGGCAGCTTTAACCCAAGCCAGCGCGGCACCATTCGCGATGAGGTGCGAACTGTCCCCGCTGTATCCCTCTCGGATGAACGGACTCGCGGCCAG
>DASRZD010000048.1:0-3462 GCA_035686805.1 Armatimonadota bacterium | reverse complement strand
GCGTTTCTTGTATGCCAAAACCCGAAGATGTGGACGCTCATGGTCTGGCTTTTCCAGATGCAGATCTGGGCGCCCCAGTTCCTTGTCTACGCCGGCCTCGTCCTGGCAGCGATGCCGACCCTCCTGGTCTTCATCTTCTGCCAGAATATCATTATGCGAGGAATCATTATACCATCGGAGAAATGATTTGCTTGCATTTCGCAAGCAAACAGGGTATAATCCTTGTGGAAGGAGTTGATTGAAAATGCCTACATTATACGTGCGAGATTTCCCTGGAGAATTGCATGACAAGGTCAAGAAGCTTGCCAAGCAAAGCCATCGCTCGGTTAGCGCAGAGATAACCGTCCTTGTTGACAAAGCGCTCAAGGACGAGGAGTTGAAAGAACAGAGAATCGAGGCGCTCAAGCGTATAGAAGAAAGGCGAATGAGTTACGTCAAGACCGGTAAGGAAGTAGATAGTCTGATCCTCTTACGCGAGGATCGCGAGCGATGAGTCGGTTACCCCGTGCTTATGTGATTGACGCCAGTGTGGGTATAAAACGATTCTTACGCGAAGATCAGTCCGCGGAAGTGAGGACGCTATTCGACCGCCTAGTTCGTGACGAATGCGTTTTTGTCGTCCCCGACCTCTTCTATGTTGAATGCGCCAATGTACTATGGAAGAAAGTGGTGCGAGAGGAACACCCCATAGATAAGGCGATTGCAGATATGGAGGATCTTCGAGCGCTTGCCTTAGCATCGGTTCCCACGAGAGATCTGGCCGAACGCGCGCTGGAGATTGCCTGCACCCACGGTATCAGCGCCTACGATGCGTGCTATGTTGCCCTTTCGGAGCAAGAGCACGTGCCGCTCTTGACTGCCGACTCCCGGCTGGCCTCATCCTTGTCGGGCAGTGCCTTCGATGTAATAGTGCTGGGAAAGTAGATGAAAACCGGCAAACTCCCGCACAAGCTATTGGCCGAGATGCTCTCCAAGGTCAATCTGGATGAGAGAGTCCTCATCGGCCCGGGGATCGGCATAGACGCCGCGGTCATTGACTATGGCGACCGTCTGCTCGTCACCAAGACCGACCCCATCACCTTCGCCACCGACCTGATCGGCTGGTATGCGGTGAACGTGAACGCGAACGACATCGCCGTCATGGGCGCTGAGCCGAAGTGGTTCATGGCGACGATCCTCCTGCCCCAGGGGACTGAGGAAGAGAGCGTTCGCGGGCTCTTTGACCAGATCACCTCCGCCTGCGAGGAGCTTGGCATTAGTCTCGTCGGCGGGCATACGGAGATCACTTATGACCTCAATCGCCCGGTGATCGTCGGGTGCATGCTCGGGGAGACCGACCGCGCGTATCTCGTGACCGCGAGCGGGGCGAGGGTGGGGGACGACATCCTTGTCACCAAGGGCATCGCAGTCGAGGGCACTTCTATCCTTGCGCGGGAAGCAGGAGATCGGCTGCGAAAGATGGGGTTTACCGACGAGTTCCTGAGTCGGGCGGCCAACTACCTGTTCGATCCGGGGATCAGCGTCATCCCTGACGCTCGGATTGCCACTGCCAACGCTCACGTTCATGCCATGCACGACCCCACCGAAGGCGGACTTGCGACCGGCCTCATGGAGATCGCCGAGGCATCCGGGCTGGGGCTGGAGGTTCGGCTGGAGGCGATCCCGGTCCTCCCTGAGACCCAGTCCCTCTGCCGCGAACTGAATCTCGATCCGCTGGGCCTGATCGCATCAGGCAGCCTCGTCCTGACCTGCGACTCCGCCGACACCCCGCGCCTCCTCGATGCCTTCGGCCAGGAAGGCATCCGGGCCTCCGTCATCGGCAAGATGATGCCCAAGGAACACGGCCTCGAGATGCTCACCCCTAAGGGCTTAGTAGACCTCCCCAGCTTCCCCCGTGATGAAATCGCCCGCTACTTCAGCGAGTGATCTCCCTCACTAATCACTCATCACCTGTATATCTGCGCGAATCGCCTGAAAGACCGGTCGTAGGTCTTCTCGACGTCGGTCGGGAATGCGCAGGCCGGGAGTTCGTTGTTGCTGAGGTGATACTGAAGACACTCGCAGCAATTGCCCTTTCTGGAGCAGCTCGGATAGCTGCAAGTGCACATAGCCAGGTTCTTCTCGGAATTCGGGCATGCCATACTACACTTCCTCCTCTTTCTTCCCCATGATAACACGAATCTTGTGAACGCCGCTCTTGTAGAGTGGCAGCAGACACCCCCGGTCCGACACGTCCGACTTGTCCGACTGGTCTGACACGATCTGAACAGACGCCACCCCATGCTGGACGTGATCCGGATTCAGCACCTGAATCTCGTAGGTCGCCCCGCGGAACTTACGCGTGATCTTGAAGCCATCCCATTCGGCGGGGACGCAGGGGTCAACGATCAGGCCGTCGTAAGTAGGTCGAACACCCAGTATATAATCCAAGCCGTCGCGAAGGAACCAGACCGCCGAGCCCGTCAGCCAGGAGTGGCTCGCCTCGCCGAAGGTCGGATGGTCGGGGCTGGTGACGTACTCCGAGTAGACATAGGGCTCCATGCGGTAGAGATCGGGGTCATATGCCTGGTTGATGGGCATCGTCTTCTTGAAATACTCATAGGCGCGATCGCCGTTGCCGAGGAGACATTCCGCGAGGATCGCCCATGCGGCGGGATGGTTGAAGATTGCGCCGTTTTCCTTCTTGCCGGGGACGCAGCGGGTGGCCAGGCCGACTCCCATGTCTACTTTTGTATAAGCTGGGTGCAAAACCTTAGGCCCGCGAGGGGTGTTCAGCATGCTATATGCCGAATCCATGGCCATGCGGGCGCGATCCTCGGGGGCGATCCCGCTAATCGCCGCCCAGGATTCCGAGTTCATGAAGATACGGCCTTCCTCGTTCGTATGCGATCCGATGACTCCGCCATCATCGCGCGTGCCCCGGATATACCACTCACCATCCCAGCAAAGGGCGTTGAGAGCGGCGGCCACCTGCGCGTACTCCGAGCGGTAGTGGGCAGCCTTATCCTTCTGCCCAATTCGGTCAAGCAGGTCGGCACTCTCTCGAAAGATATAGCACAGGAACTCCGCGACCCATACGCTCTCGCCGATGCCCTGGCGGCCGACGTAGTCGAGCGTATCATTCCAGTCGCCCGGGCCGAACTTAGGCAAATGGCGGGGAGTGAGATTGCTGAGCGGGTAGTCAATCGCGCGCGTGAGATGATCGAGAACGCTCGCCTCGCCCTCGTCCTGGAAGGGAACGACGCGCTTCAGAAACTCGAAGTCGCCGGTCTCCTTCAGGTAGGCCATGATCGCCAAGGGCAGCCAAAGCGGAGTGTCCGAGTGGCCGGTCTTCTCGCCGTGACCAGTGAGGCGGAAGAAGTTGTGGAGGGTGCTGCCGTCCGCAAACTGGTGCGAGAGCACTTCGCAGATCCGGTCTGCGACGACCTCCGGCTCGGCCATGAGCGGGCCTTGCAGGTCCTG
>DASRZD010000047.1:0-3721 GCA_035686805.1 Armatimonadota bacterium | reverse complement strand
TCGAGGCTGTCGTGCAGGCTTGCGTACCTGGAGTCGCCACATCCACGAATGATACAGGCAGCTATGAGCTCTGGCTACCGGACAGGCATATTCCCTGGCTGATGGCGCTGGATTCGGGATATGGCAAGAACACCCTGGAATGCTGGGCATACGATTATCTGCCGCAATCTGATCTGGAGCTTGATCTGCGTATAGGTCAGCTTGAACTGTACGAGTTACGTGCTTGGCGCGGCTTTTGCGGCATCAAGATTGATTTCCTGCCTATGTCTGTCGGCTTGGCCAATGCGATTACCGGAGGAAAAGGGTCGGCCCGTGACAACTCAATCAGTCCGAGGCTTTCCTCCAAAGACGTCGAAGTCAGGCTGGACGACAAACTGGTTGATCTCCTCTCTTTGCATAAACGAGAGGAGGTCTTGAAGCCCGGCGATGGACCGGTGCAGTTTTCAAGGGACGAGTACTCGTTGCAGCTAACGGATCCGGGCCGCTCCTCGAAATCCCTCGTCCGCAGCCCACAGGTGTTGCGTATCGCGGTTCGACATGACCTTAAGGAAGCCGGTAATAGTGTGGTTGAAAGGGGAGAAGGACTCTACCTGGGGCTGCGGGCTGGGGTTGGCGTCAGCAGCGGATCGGTGTGATCCTTCTCTAGACTGATGGAGAGAGTATGACCTCATTCGACCGATTTGAATATCTGGAGATCGAGGGGCAGAAGGCCCAGCCCGTACGCCCCGCATCTCAGCCCAAACTCCGTCCCAAAGCCTCCAGGAAGCTGGTGGTGGACGAGGTCATCGGACGGCATGGGTCGGAGGTAGGGGAGTTCAACTGCCCGGCGGGACTCTCGGTTGATCGCAACGGCAGCCTCTATGTCGCCGATTCGTATAACCACCGTGTCCAGAAGATCGCCCCGAATGGCGACGCGACGGCAATAGGCGGCAGAGGCACGACCCCCGGCAGGTTCATGAACCCCCAGGACCTCTTCGTGGACGAGCGGTTTTCCATCTACGTGCTTGAGCAGGGGAATTGCCGCATCCAGAAGATATCGTCCGACGGCCGGCTGGAGTTGACTATCGGATGCCGGGGAAGTCTGCCCGGGGAGTTCAACTCGCCGATGGGGATGGCGGTGGATCATGCCGGATGCATCTTCGTCGCCGACACGGGCAATGGCCGCCTTCAAAAGCTCAGCCCCACGGGATATCCCACCTTCTGCTTGAGCAGTAATCACGACCGGCAACTTTATCGCCCTCAGGGGGTTCAAACAGATCGGGAGGGCAATTGCTACGTCGCCGACACGTTCTCCCACTGCGTCGTGAAGATCGATCCCAACGGGTGTGAAGTCGGGAAGTTTGGATGTCAGGGCGCTGCCGAAGGGCAGTTCGACGAGCCCCAGGATCTGGCAATTGACGAGGACGGGCGCATCTACGTCATCGAGATGGCGAACGACCGCCTACAGATCTTCGATCGGGATGGCAGGTTCATCGCGATCTACGAAACCACGGATACTCCCGTCGGCAGTATGAGAGGTCCGACCGGCATAGATGTCGGCCCAGCCGGGGAGATCTACGTTTCGGATACCGTGAACCACCGGATTCTAAAGATTGTGTGGCAGTGATAGGAGGATGTCATGTCACTTGAGATGATCATCGTTCCCATGCTTTTCGATTTCTTGGTGCTCAAGGAGGTCATCGCCGAGGCGAACAGAAGCGTGGGCGGCTGCGATCTCGGCATCCGGAAGAATGAGAAAGGCGCTTATGACATCGTCGCCCACTGGGAAAAGCAGCCGGGGAAGGCCGAGATTCAGAAAGTCCGGGCAAATGTCGAAGCGCAGATTCGGCAGAGATATGCGTATGAGAAGGTGAAGCAGGAGCTTGCGAAGAAGGGGTTCATAGTGGCGACCGAGGAAGTCCAGCCGGACAATACGATAAGGTTGGTGGCGCGGAAATGGTAGGCGGCAAGAAAGAGCTGGAGATCACCATAGACCCGGACGGCGTCGTCCACGTGGACGTGAAGGGCGTGAAGGGTAAATCGTGCGCCGATCTGGTGAAGTTCCTGGAGGTGGCCCTTGGAGAAGCGAAAGACAAGAAGCCCAAGCCCGATTACTACGAGCGGGAAGGGTACATCAGCGACAGCGTGTCCACCACTGACCACTGAGATCATCATCGAGCCGGATGGGCGGGTAACGATCTCCTTCCTGACCACCGAATTGCTCGATCTGGCAAAGAGCCTCGACCCCGAGAACCCCAAATTCAGGAAATTCACCCAGAGTCGGTGAATATGCCCGTTGACCATAGACCATAGACCATTTCCGACGAAGGAGGAACCCCATGCCTGACGAAATACGAGTTGCCCTGATCGGCCTGGATACCAGCCACACCATCGAGTTCACGCGCAGGATGCAGGCCCCCGATGTTAAACCCGACCAGAAAGTCGAGGGGATCAAGGCCGTCACCTGCCTGCGGTTCTCGACCCCATTCCAAAGCGAGGAGGGCCTCAACCAGCGTCAAGCTCAGTTGGAGGCATGGGGCGTGAAGGTGACTCGGGACTTCGACGAAGCGGTCGCCGGCTGCGATGCCCTCATGCTGGAGATCAATGACGGGGCTTACCACCTGGAGTACTTCAAGAAGAGCATGGACCTCGGCAAGCCCATCTTCCTCGACAAGCCGCTGGCCGATAATATCCAGAACGGCAAGATCATCTACGACCTGGCGAAAAACAAGAAACTTCGCGTTTTCTCGGCCTCATCCCTGCGCTTCGTCCCTCAGTTGATCGAGGCCTGCAATGCCGTTCCTGAGCCGGCCTTCGCCACGATGTACGGCCCTCTCGGCAAAGCGCCCGCGGGAAGCTCGATCGTCTGGTATGGCGTCCATGCCTTCGAGATGCTGGAGCGCGCAATCGGACGAGGAGCGGTCAGCGTCTTTGCAGTCCGAGACAAGGCCGGCGCCATGGCGAACGTCGAGTACAAGGACGCCCGGCGCGGGCTGGTCGAGCTTTCGGAAGGCTCGTGGCTCTATGGAGGCAATCTCCGCACCAAAGACAAATCCGTTCCATTTGTCGTAAATATGAGCAGAGCTTATTCCGACTTACTGACCGAGATTGCAAAGTTCTTCAAGGGCGGCAAGCCGCCGGTCTCGATGGATGACACCCTGGAGATCATGGGGATGCTCGATGCCGCCGAGCGCTCGTTCCAAAGCGGCAAACCGGAAAAGATTTAGAACATGGCTTCTCTCCACACGGCCGATCTGGTCTTCGACAGACGCATAAAGGGCCACATGCCCGTGACCCGACTGGCGGTCTCCAACTCGGGGACAGTCATGGTAGCCGTGCCCGACCAGTATCAGCCGCGCCTGTATCATCTTGTCCGACTATCTATATCAGGCGAGTGGAAGGAACTGGGTCCCTTCTCGGTCGAGACCGTTCGGGGCATTGACTTCTGTGAGGACGGGGGGTTCTTCGCGGCAATCACCGACGACGACCTCTACGCCTTCGATGACGGTGAGAAGAACAGGCTCTTCCCCGAGCGTCGAGAGAACTTCCTGGCGATCTCGGTCAGTTCGGCGGGCGACTTGTTCGCCGTCGCTTCCTCCGACATGATTGTTTCGAGCAATTCAGTCACCCTGGCAAAATCCTCCGGCGCTCAGGTCTGGGTAAAGAGCCTCTCTGCCGACGTGACCGGTATCCGCCTCGCTCCCGATGCGTCCAAACTCCTCATCGGCACGGACGATGGCAC
>DASRZD010000046.1:0-2917 GCA_035686805.1 Armatimonadota bacterium | reverse complement strand
CGCGAGTCATGGGCATGGCATGATCCGAACGGCTGGTTCGGCGACGGCCGGGATAAGTGGGCCTGGCTGGATAGCTGGCCTCAGCAGCCGGGATTGCACGAGGGCAAGGTCGAGCAGATATCGGTGAGCGTCGCCCAGCATCCAATGACCAACATCGGCCGCAGCCATTACGACAACAAACAGCCCGATCCGGCGAACTTCCGAACGGCCGAGGGGCCGTACTTCGCCCAGCAGTGGAAGCACGCGCTGGAGGTTGACCCCGAGTTCATCTTCATCACGGGCTGGAACGAGTGGGTGGCACAGCGGTTCCTGGCCGACGGTGTCACCAATCTCATGACTGGCCGGAAGCTCGCGAAGGGCGATTCGTTCTTCGTGGATACCTACAGCCAGGAGTACAGCCGCGACATCGAGCCGATGAAGGGCGGGCATACCGACAACTACTATTACCAGATGATTGACGGCATCCGGCGCTTCAAGGGCGTGCGCCCGCCTGAGAAGTCGAGTTGGCCGAAGACCATCCTGATTGACGGCCGGTTCGATGACTGGAAGAGCGTCCGCCCGGAGTTTCGGGATTGGGTCGGAGACACCGAGCATCGGGACTCGCAGGGTTGGGGAGACGCCGGTCGGTATGTGAACAAAACCGGCAGGAACGACTTCGTCCGCCTGAAGGTCGCCTATGATGCGAAGAACGTCTACTTCTATGCGGAGACAAAGGATCCCATCACGAGCGCCAAAGACCCGAACTGGATGCTGCTCTTCATTGATACCGGCCCTTCGACTGGGCTCAGGGCGGGCTGGAATGGCTATGACTTCCTGGTTGGCAAGGCGATTGGCTCATGGCCGGGGCTGACCCATTTGACACATATGTCCCATGCCATTTCGGGCAACAAGATGGAACTCGCGATCCCTCGCTCTGACTTGGGCCTCTCGGGCAAACCGGTGAAGCTCGACTTCCATTGGGCCGACAACATCCAGAAGCCCGATGACATCATCGAATTCTCCATCAGCGGCGACAGCGCGCCGGATCGGCGGTTCAACTATCACTTTGAGGAGTGAGGTGTTCTTCGTTCCGCGTTCTCGGTTCAGGGCTCGGAGTATCCCAGTTTCGCCATATCTTCCTTGAGAAACTCGAAATCCCGGTGGTCCTCGGCTGACTTCCACCGCCCGACCGAATCGGTCCTGACCTCGATCTTCGCGAGCGGGAACCCGAGGAATTTCTCCAGTCTCTTGAGCGTTGCCTCTTGTTTAAGGATGAAATCCTCGAACCGGATGTCAATCGTATGCCTGGGCGGCGGAGTGGCCTTCACGATCTCGCGCTGGTACTTCCAGCTTATCGCGCGCATGAGCAGGACATCGTCCGTATGCTCATAAGGCACGCCGAGGAAGGAGAGGTCGTCCGTGAGATGAGCGCCCAGGATGGAATCCCGGGGGTCGCGGGTCCAGTGAATGTACCACACATCGGGAAACATGCGCACGATCCACGGGTAGATCAGCGTCGTTTCGGGAAGCTTCCAACCTTTGTTCTCGCAATCGCCTGAGAGCACTGATGCCAGATAGGACTCCACCAGGCGGATGAATTCCGGGTCAATCGGCATGTCGTGGAGCTTCGAGAAGTCCCAGCGCACGCCTCCCAGGTGAACGACGTGCCGGGACATCACCCGGCAGGCCTCATAGAGGTCCTCCGCCGGAACGAGGTCATAGGAGCGATTGAGCTGTGCCCCCATATAGACGCCGCTCTCACACAGAGTTTGGGACATGGCCCGTGTTCCGCCATGCCCCCGCCCGATGATGGTGATGGTCATAGACTACCTCGAAAAGGGGGTGATGGGGTGGTGGGGGGTTGGGGTAGTGTGAGTCCATTGCCCCATCGCCCCTCCTACCCTATCTCCACAATCGTCAATCTCCTCGTTTCACTATCCTGGCTCGGGCAGTGTCTTGCCCGAGAGTTGGTATAACATGCCTTTTGGCACGACGATCACCGGAATCTTATGAGGAAAGGCGCCTTGCCAGGCCCACGTCTCGTTTTCCCATCGGTAGACGGAGGCAGAACCTTCCTCCCTGTAGTAGAAACCATCAATCAGATCTCCCTTAATGGCCGCCACATAACCCTGTGTCATGTGGCGGTACCATGAAGGAGCAGAATCGCCATACGTGTCTTTCCAGGAAGCGGAATCCTCTAAGGCATCTCCCTCATTCCAGCCATTCCATACCGAGATGAATACGTACTTGGGGTGAAGCTTCAAGGCTTCCACCCATTGGCTGGAGTACAGGTTGCCGCCATCACGCAGGTGGCCTGGAGGGCTGAGGTTCCAGCCTGGATGCATGGAGAAACAGTTCTTAGGTCGAGTTGCTGCTGGATCGCAGCCATATCCCCAGCCATCTCCAGAGATGATGCGGTCGTTCCGGAAGAAATGGTACGTCTTGCGAATCGTCCACCGCTCATCCGTCCAGTCCGGCCACACATCCTTCTCGATGTACCATTGCAGGACCGGCTTAGCGTTCTCATGCAGGTAACTGGGGCGGTTGGCATAGGTTTCGTAAAGGTAGTCTATGGCTTTGAGCCAGCCCTGCCTATCGTTGTGCTGATTCAGCTCTCCGCCTGTGACGATCGCCATTCCAATGCGCTCTTGCTCGGGTTTGGAATCCATGAAATCGTACCAGCTGCGGATATTCTTATTAATGAGGCTATTGTCAACCCATACGGTGTTGGTGTCCTCCATCACCATAAAGTCTACGCCGCATTCGCTCATTTCCCTCCAGTGGCGTTCCATGACCTCCGGCTCACCGGAACCATAGCGTCCGCTGAGAGGCTTGACCATGTCAGCTCGCCTTTCGATATCGGTCCAATGGTTATATTCATCCTTTGCCGTGAATATCGTCATGTACCATACGCCCACCTGAACATCCGATGCCTTCC
>DASRZD010000045.1:0-15564 GCA_035686805.1 Armatimonadota bacterium | reverse complement strand
CATAACGTCATCAAGATCATCAGGGACTTCCTTGACGGTCGCGGATTCCTGGAGATCGAGACCCCCATCCTCATCAAGAGCACGCCTGAGGGAGCGAGGGACTACCTGGTGCCCAGCCGGCTTTATCCCGGGCATTTCTACGCCCTGCCGCAGTCGCCCCAGCAGCTCAAGCAACTTCTGATGGTCGCCGGCATCGAGCGCTATTTCCAGATTGCCAAGTGCTTCCGAGACGAAGATCCCCGCGCTGACCGCCAGCCGGAGTTCACCCAGCTCGATCTGGAGATGTCGTTCGTGACCCAGGATGACATCCTTGAAGTCATCGAGACCCTTTGGATCAAGATCGTCGAGACGCTGAGCGACAAGCAGATGATCAAGCCGTTCCCAAGGTTCACATACGCCGAGGCGATGGAAAGGTTTGGGTCCGACAAGCCTGATATGCGCTTCGGCCTCGAGCTGGTTGATCTCTCGGACCTCGTGGCTAAGAGCGAGTTCCAGGTGTTCCGCAATGCGCTCGAAAAAGGCGGCAAGGTCAAGGCCATAGTCGCCCCTGGATGCGCCGACTATAGCCGCAAGCAGATTGACGATCTCACCGCCCTCGCCAGGACTTTCGGCGCGAAGGGCCTGGTTACCATACAGGTCACTTCGGAAGGCATCAAGTCCCCCAGCCAGAAGTACCTCACGGACGAGGTGCTTAATGGCATCGTGGAGCGCTCCAGGGCGAAGGTCGGTGACCTGATCCTCATCGTCGCCGACGAGGTGTCGGCGGTTGCAAATGCACTTTCCCGACTCAGGCTCGAAATGGGCGACCGCCTGAACCTTCGCGATCCCAATAAGATGATTTTCTGCTGGGTGGTGGACTTCCCCATGTTCAAGTGGGACGAGGAGGCTCAGCGCTGGGACTCCGAGCACCATCCGTTCACCTCACCGAAGGAAGAGGACATCCCGCTGCTGGACACCGATCCGGGCAAGGCCCGCTCGAACGCCTATGACCTCGCCTGCAATGGGGCGGAGGTCGCGAGCGGCAGCATCAGGATCCACCGGCGGCACGTTCAGGAGAAGGTCTTCCGCCTGCTGAAGATGTCGGACGAGGAGATCGTCGCCCGCTTCGGCCACATGCTGGATGCCTTCGAGTATGGTGCGCCTCCTCACGGCGGCATCGCCCCCGGAATTGATCGTCTCGTGATGCTCCTCCTCGGCGAGGAGAACATTCGCGAGGTCATCGCATTCCCCAAGACCGCGACCGCCGTTGATCCGATGACCGAAGCGCCGTCGCCGGTCACCGAGGATCAGCTCAAGGAACTGCACATTTGCCTGCGCGAGGGTAAGGCCTCGGACGTGCGAATGGTCTAGGGCAAAGTGTGGCAGTATGGGAGTGTGGGGGTATGCGAGTGACCCTCCCCCTCACTCATCACGTTTCCCCTCTCGCTTCCGTGGCTATATTACTTGCGATAGCCCATGGACGAACAGAGACTCGACCGCCTGGTGAACCTTTCGCGCGATGATCTTGCGGCAGGCGACCTGCGCAGAGCCAAGGACCGCCTGCGCACGGTCCTTCAGACCTCCCCGCATAACTCGCCTGCCCTGGAGTTGATCGGCCAGGTCTACTACCGCTATGGTGATTATCGGAACGCCGTGATGCACTGGTCGCGGGCGAACTACTGGTCGGATCCCATGCCTGACGCCTGCGAGCACGTCTTCAAGGCCCTAAACCGAGCGCTTCCTCGCGAGAACTCCAAGGCAGTGAGATATAACCTCTATGCCTTCGCAGGCACTACGCCGCCCAATGAGATCAAGGACAAGCTTTCATCTCTTTGGGGCGCCTACTATGGCCTCAGCAGCAAGAAATCGAGGCTGGCCGGACTTGCGTGCGCCCCTCTTTGCGGAGGCTGTCTCCTCGCATTGCTCGGCATTACTTCTCTTGTCCTCGGGGTTGGTTGGGCCTGGTTCGTCTGCATGGGCGCAGTCGCCATGACCGCTACGGTCATCGTGACCGGTATCAACACGTGGTCATACTTCAAAGCCCTTCGGCTGTTCAAAGAAGCTGTCGCGAGTTCCAAACCCCAGGGTATATCCATAGTATGAACATTCGGCATCTGATATTGGTGCTCATCGTCCTGGGAATAGTCGCCGGGCACATCACGCACATCATGGTTTCCGGCGTGATCTTCGAAGGGCTGAGAAACCGGATAAAGAACCTCGGCGAGGCGAAAGGCGGGTTCTGGGCCTGGTTCAACGAGGGATGCAACTGCCAGCTATGCTGTGGTATGTGGTATTCTACTATTATCTCGCTCCTCTGGACGATTGGCTTGTATGTCCTCCGGCCCTCGCTCTGGGATAGCATTGCCAAGCGCCCGCTGGGATGGATCACGCCCTTTGCATGGATCAGCCTGTTTCTGGTCCAGGCATTCTTCATCGCAGCGATCGGCCATGTATTCCGCGAGATCGTCGGCCTCATCGAGGATCAGCGCACCAAGGAAAAGGAGGAGACGGAGGTGCTGGAGCAGACCGTTCACCGGCTTGCAGGATAGACCCTCGTTCCCTGGTAAATTTTTCAGCCTTGATTAAAATCCGCCGATGTGGTAGTATAAGGATGTAAACAGCATATTACTCCGTAAAGTACCCTGCTGTGTTCGTGCTTAGCCGAAGAAGTTTTGAGCCGACACTCAAGATTAAAGGGGCTTGATACGTATGTGACGTGGCAGCCCCGGGAAACCGGGGAATCGCAAAGCATGCGTGATTGCACCCGCCCGCTGTTTGACATCGGGTTCAAAAACTTGTTAGGCACACGGCATTTGCGGGGTTCTTTCTTTCAGAATGGTCAATGGTTGATGGTTGATGGTCAATGAGTTAGAATAACTCTGCGGTCGTAGCCCATGGACCATTGACCATTTGTTTCAAGGGATATCCGATGCGCACGGCAGACAGCAAATCAACCGATCTATTCGACCAATCACCTGATGCAACCGGCCATATGCCTTTGGCGGCCCGTATGCGCCCTCGCACGCTGGATGAGTTCATTGGTCAGGAGCAGATCATCGGGCCGGGCAAGCTCCTGCGGCGAGCGATCGAGGCCGACGAGCTTCGTTCCGCCATATTCTGGGGACCTCCGGGGAGCGGCAAGAGCAGTCTGGCGGCGATCATCGCCGGGACATCCAAGTCCGCATTCGATAACTTCAGCGCAGTCACGTCCGGTGTCGCCGATATCCGAAAGATCATCGAAAAGGCCCGGGAGCGCCACAAACTGAATGGCCTGAAGACGATCCTCTTTGTGGACGAGATCCACCGGTTCAATAAGGCCCAGCAGGACGCCTTCCTGCCTCACGTGGAGAATGGCACGATCGTCCTCATCGGGGCGACTACTGAGAACCCATATTTCGAGGTCAACTCGCCGCTCATCTCGCGCTCGCGTATATTCCGATTCGAGCAGCTCACCGGCGATCAGATGGAGAAAATCATTTGCCAGGCATTGGAGGATGGGGAGCGAGGCCTAGGTACCTGGAACGTGGACATAGACCAGGATGCAATCGAGCACCTTGTGAACATAGCGAATGGAGATGCCCGCGTCGCCCTCAATGCCCTCGAGCTCGCGGCATTGACCGTTCCCCCGGGTAAGAACGGCAAGCGCAAGGTGACCCTCGAGGTTGCCGAGGAGGCCATCCAGCAGCGCGCGCTGAGCTATGACAAGAATGGCGACAATCACTATGATGTCATCTCGGCGTTCATCAAATCCATGAGAGGCTCGGACCCGGATGCCGCACTTTACTGGCTGGCAAGGATGATCTATGCAGGCGAAGACGCAAGGTTCATCGCTCGGAGGATCGTCATTCAGGCGGCAGAGGACATAGGGAACGCAGATCCGATGGCGCTGGTAGTCGCGACTGCTGCTGCTCATGCCGTCGAGTATGTCGGCATGCCCGAGGCGCAGATTCCACTGGCCCAGGCGACCATCTACCTTGCCTGCGCGCCGAAGAGCAACGCATCCTTCAAGGGAATCAGCCGGGCGACGAAGGACGTCACCGAAAAGCGCGCCGAGCCCGTTCCGCTTCATCTCCGTGACACAAACTATCGGGGCTCGAAGGCCCTTGGCCACGGCAAGGGTTACAAGTATCCGCACGATTTCCCCGGCCATTGGGTCGAACAGCAATACATGCCCGAGGGTATCAAGACCGAGCCCTACTACGAGCCATCGGACAACGGCCGTGAGGCGAAGATCAAGGAAAGGCTCGCGGAGCTTCGCAAACGCACTGAGACGGGCCGGTCGGACAAGTCCGACGTGTCGGACTGAACGAAATGGGTACTACTTTTCATGGCAGGAGTATCTCCACGGAAACCGAAAGTAGTAGTTGCAATGAGCGGCGGAGTTGACAGCTCAGTTGCGGCGGCAATACTCCTCGAGGAGGGCTATGACGTCATCGGCATCACGATGCGAACCTGGCCCTGTGACGCACCTGAGCCGTTCAGCCGGGCTTGCTGCTCACTGAGCGCCGCCGAAGATGCCGGACGAGTCGCCGCCCGCCTGGGCATCCGACATTATGTGCTGAATTTCAAAGACATTTTCCAGCAAACGGTCATTGACAATTTCATCGAGGAATATCGCCGGGGTCGCACACCCAATCCCTGCATCAGGTGCAATCGGTTTGTGAAGTTCGATACGTTGTTGACAAAGGCCAGGGCTTACGGCGCGGAGTATGTCGCAACGGGGCATTACTCGAGAATAGTCCATGACGAGCGCCGGCTTCTCAAAAGGGGTGTGGACAGCTCGAAAGATCAGTCGTATGCGCTCTACTGCATGACCCAGGAGCAGTTGGCGCACACGCTCATGCCGTTGGGAAACATGGTAAAGAACGAGACCAGGCGTCTCGCGGCGAAGCTGGGGCTGGCGGTTGCGAGCAAGCCTGAGAGCCAGGAGATCTGTTTCGTCGAGAACCGGGATTATCCGGCGTTCATAAAGCAGCATGCGCCCGAGGTCGCAGTTCCCGGCCCGATCCTGGATACGGCCGGAAATGAAATCGGCCGGCACCAGGGGATCGCGTTCTACACCATCGGCCAGCGAAAGAGGATCGGCATTGCGGCGAAGGAGCCGCTATATGTCGTGGGCATAGACCCGGCTCGGAATGCCATCATAGTCGGAAGCAATGATGATCTCCTGGCATCCAAGCTGACCGCAGAAGAAATGAATTATATTTCAATTCCGCCCATTGAACCGATTGCGGTGACTGCAAAGGTCAGATATAATATGAAGGACGCGCCGGCCTTGCTCACTCCCATGGCAGGTGGCCAAGCGCATGTAAAGTTTGATACCCCCCAGCGGGCGATAACCCCTGGTCAGGCGGTGGTCTGCTATCAAGGGGAATACGTCGTCGGAGGGGGAACCATACAGAAAGTGATGCGTAATGCGTGATCCGTGAGGGAACGGCTTTCACCTATCACGAATCACGTATCACGTATCTTGCCGGAGGCACAATGCATACAGCACTGATAATAGTCGGGATCGTGGCGATTGTTTTCGTTGCCCTGGCCATCGCCGATCTACTGAGGAAGGTCGGCAAGGTCAGTGAGGATCTGTCTCACTTCCTGAAAGTGACCGAGGAGGAATTGACCGCCACTGCGAAGGAAGTGCGCAATGCGGTGACTGACGTGGATCACCTGGTAACCGATGTGACGGAAACCGCCGAGCGCATAGGACGGCTTAGCGGCGAGGTAGAGAGAATTGTTGACGGAGTGCAGGTGGCATCGGCCGCAGCAAGAGCGGTAAAGTCATCAACCGCTGGGTTATCCAGTGTTTATGAGGGAGTCAAGCAGGGAATAAGAGCCCTATGGGGGTCTAAGGAAACTAACAAGGAGGGTACGTTCGATGAGTAATGACGAGGAAAAGAGCATTCTGCTGAGTGTGCTGGCGGGCATTGGCCTGGGAGCGATCATCGGGGCGGCGGCCGGTTTGCTATTCGCCCCGAAGACCGGGACTGAGACGAGGGAGGACATCAAGAAGGCAGCCGACGATCTCAAGTCGAGAGCCGAGGAAGTCGTTACGGAGTTGAGCACTTCGGCCGACGATCTCGTGAAGAAGACAAAGGGACTGATCGACACCACCAAGTCGAAGGTCCAGGAGGCCATTGAGTCAGGAAAGCAGGCCATGGCCGAGAAAAGAAAAGAAACGGCGGAAACAGAGGAAGCAGGAGCTTAGTTCCCCACGGTTTGCAGGGCCCGCTTCGGCCACGGCTTCGGCGGGCCTCAAATCCATCAGAAAGGCGGCATGGGATGAACCTGAAGATGAACACCAGATCCGTTGATGATGAGGCCTCCATAATAGACCTCGAAGGAGAGGTCGATGTCTATACTGCTCCCCAATTGAAGCAGCAAATCATCACCCTGCTGGACGGCGGTGTCAGGCGGGTCGTAGTCAATCTCACGGCCGTTGACTATCTCGACAGCACTGCGCTCGGCGTGCTGATCGGCGGCCTCAAGAGACTTCGGGAGAGAGACGGCACGCTTGATCTGATCTGCCCGAACCCGCGCATTAAGCGAATCTTCGAGATCACCGGCTTGGACAAGATATTCGACATCTACTCCACTGAGGAAGAGGCGACAAAAACGGCAGGGAGCAGGGAGGGAAGTTAGATGGCTGAAACTCGGCCTTCTGTTGTCGAACTACGGATACCCTCCAAGCCGGAATTCGTTGGAGTCGCACGATTGGCGATCCTTGGCGTGGCCAGCCGAATGCCGTTCTCCTATGACGAAGTCGAGGATATACGCCTCGCGGTTGGTGAGGCCTGCAACACCGCCGTCGAGCGGGCCGTCAAGGCAAACAAGACGGACACGGATATAATCATCCGAAGTGAGATCCTCGACAACAAGCTGACCGTGAAGGTCAAGGATGAAGCCGACGTGCTGCCCGTGACGCCCGAAGCCGGCACTTCGCCTACCGATCTCGACGAGCAAGGACTCGGGGCGCTGCTCATGGAATTACTGGTAGATGAGTTCAAAGTCGAGCCTCAGCCGGAGGGCGGAACTCTCGTGACTATGGTCAAGTACGCAGGATAGGATAGATGTCATCTCGAAAAAAAACGGGAGTATCCGAGTGGGCCAATGATGCCGAATCGCTTTTCCGAGAGTTTGCGCGTACTAGAGACACCAAAGTAAGAGACCGCCTGGTCGTGATGCACCAGAACCTGGTTCGCTACCTGTCAGGCAAGTTCATGAATCGCGGCGAGCCCATTGAGGACCTGGTCCAGGTGGGAACCATCGGCCTCATAAACGCCATTGATCGCTATGACCCCGAAAGAGGAACGAAGTTCTCCACATACGCGACGCCAACTATCGTCGGCGAGATTAGGCGCCATTTCCGAGACAAGGCATGGAGTCTTAAAGTTCCTCGACGGCTTCAGGAATTGAACCTGGCGGCGAACAAGATCTCCGAAACCCTGTCCCAGAAGTTGGGCCGCAGCCCGACGATCCGGGAGATCGCCCATGCAGTAGGCGCATCGGAGGAAGAGACTCTCGAGGCCATCGAACTCGGGAACGCCTATGACACCGTCTCGCTCGACAGCAAACTGGTCCATGAGGACGAATCCGCTCCCCTGAGCCTCGCCGAATTCGTGGGTGATACTGACGGTTCACTGGATAACCTGGAGAAGTACGGCGATCTCAACCAGGCCATGGATCGCCTCGACACGCGCGAGAAGTCCATCATTTATCTCAGATTCTTCAAGGACATGTCACAGACGGAAGTAGCAAGAAGACTCAATATCTCGCAAATGCACGTCTCTCGCCTCCAACAGAAGGCGTTGAAGCGGCTGAAAGAGTTGCTGTCCGCCTAGGAGACGGCTTTCTCATGAAGACCCCATGGTACCACGTTCTCGCGCTCTTCTTAGCAATCGCTGCCTTAGTTGCCTTCCTATACCTTGTTCGTGGAGTTCTGCCGCCATTCATCATCGCCTTTGCCATCGCATGGCTCCTCGATCCGGTACTCGCTCGTCTCCAGCAGCGCAACTGCCCCAGGCTGTTGGCAATCTCAGCGGTCTATCTGGTTTTCCTTGGGGTGTTCGTCATCGGACTAGTATTCCTCGTCCCGGCGATCATCGAGCAGGCAAAGCAGCTTGGGCATGATCTCCCTCACTATTCGGAGCAATTCCGCATATTCGCTTCCGATCTCATAAAGTCTAATCAGGCTGCGCTCGCGAAGTTCAAGCTCCCCACGACCCTGGAGGAAGTCTTCGCCAAATATGGCAGCCAGGCATCCCTCCGAGCGACATCAGCAATCCAGCTCGCCATCAACTGGATTATCTCCAACTTGTCGAAGGCGCTGTGGATCATACTCATCCCCCTGGTGGCCTTCTACTTCCTCGTTGACATTGATCGGATTAAGAAGCGATCAATCCTCTTCATCCCGGCAAGGTGGAGAGATCGGGCGACCGAAGTCCTTTCGAAGGTGGGGGGCGTGTTCAGCAGCTACGTCCGAGGGCTGATCGTCGTTTGCCTGCTCTATGGCGTCACCACCACCATAGTGCTGAGCGCCTTCCACCTGAAATATGGAATCATACTGGGGCTGGTCTCGGGAGTGCTGTATGCCGTGCCGTTCCTGGGCGCAATCCTGATCACCCTCCTGGTCTTCCTCACTGACCTCGCCGCTCATGGATTCGGTCATGCGCTTATGATGGCGGGAGTGATGGTTATCCTGAACCAGTTCATATTCGATATGCTGGTTACTCCGAAGGTCGTGGGCAAGTCAGTCGGGCTGCATCCGGTCCTCAGCCTGTTCGCCCTAATGGCAGGGGGGCAATTGTTCGGCCTCGCGGGCATGGTGTTGGCGGTTCCAGTCGCCGCGAGCATTCAGGAGGTCATCCTGGAACTCAACCCCGAGCTCAGGCCCCCGAAAAAGAAACCCAAAGCGAAGCCCAAGTCGAAGTCAGGGCAGCAGAAGTGATAAGCGATAAGGAAAGTAGCGAACCAGTCTATCTCTCCAACCATGCGACGGGCAAGTATGGGCGTCTTCGCAGTAGGGAGAGAGGTTGGTATCTGGCCGAGTGGATAGGCCAGGGCAAGCAAGTGCTCGACCTCGGGTGTCGGGACGGCGAACTCACACGGTTCTTTGCGGCAGGCAACAAGGTGACTGGGGCAGACTCGGAGTACTTCAAGGATGTGAGCTTTGTCCCGGTTGGAGGGCGAATTCTCCCGGACTGCCAATGTCCGGGCGAACCCCCTACCCCGTCGGCATTCTTTTCGCCCGTAATCTGCTCTGGCGGTCGGTAAAGTGACGTTCAGCGGTATCGGACCCCGGACAGGTTAATGTGATCCCATTCGTCGGTAAAGGGCTTCCCCTGATAGTAAAACTCCACGCCGTCTATCCAATCGCCTGTGTAGCCTCTTTGGAGGAAACTCTCTACCAGGGTGACCTGGGTGATGCCTCCTCCAGTTGAGCCCTGGAAGTATCCTCCGCCCCACGCATACTGATCATTCTCCGGCTCGCGTATGCCGATCACTGCTATGCGCTTCCCCGCCCTGGTCTCGATCCTCAAGACATCGAGAGGGAGTGAGTTGAACCGAAGCACTGACATCTTATCTGCCAGCAATCGAAGCTTCTGAAGCAGGGGCAATTCAGGCGGCACGCCAACATGGAAGTCAACAACCCGATACTCCTTGCCAAGATGATCGACGGTACGGAACTCCAGGTTGTAGACTCTAAGCAGGTCAGCCTTGCCTGCCTTCCTGGCTGTATATTTGAACTGCCGGAGGGCGGCGATATCACTCTCCAACGCGAGGACCTGGCTTTTCAGGCTCTGTTCCGACTGCTTAACTCTCAAAACCTCATCGGTCACCTTTTGCAGTCGGGAATGCTGCCACCAGTAGACCGCGCCTCCTACAGTCAGCCAGCCTACAACCAACAGGGTGAGAATGCTGGCAAATCGCTTCATGCCTGCCTCCGGTTATTCGATATAGACCCTCGGGATTCGGGAGGAGGTCATCACTCGGCGGGCGGGAACGATCACTTCATCGCCGAGTTCCACTCCCGGGATATCGGTCACGTCCACGGAGCACATCTGCATCGAGACGCGGCCGATGACGGGCACTTTCTTCCCTCTGATCACAACATGTATCTCTCCACCTCGAAGAATCCTGCCGGCTACGGAGCGCAAAGAATGCCTTCGCTGGGCAAGGCTCTGAGGAAGCAGTGTGAATCCGTCCGCATACCCGATTGGAATCACGGCGGTTGTAGTCGGACGCTTTGCACTGAACTCGCTCCCATACCCGATCCTCGCTCCTTTCGGGAGAGTGCTCAGGGCTGCCACTCGAGTCTTGAGCTGCCATGTCTCCTGCAAATCGAGCTTCTTCTGCACATGCTGCGTGGGATACTGGCCATAAAGGATCGTACCGGGGCGAACCATCTGATAGCGAGAGCCGGGCATGTTCAGGATGGCAGCGCTGTTCGCGGCATGAAACAAGCCGCCATTAAGCCCATGAGCATCCAGAAGGTCAGCAAGTTCACCGAACATGTTGTCCTGATGCCGTGCCTGCGTGAGGTCTTTTGCGCCGGCATTAGCGAAGTGGGTGTAAGTGCCGGCAATCTCGATTCCCGACAGGTCGAGCAGGCGGCGGATGAAATCCGGGGCCTGGCCCGCGATGATTCCCAGACGATGCATGCCTGTATCAACCTTCACGTGCACGCGCGCCTTCTTCCCCAGTTTCACCGCCGTCTTGGAGAGCAGCTCGGCCATTTCCATGCTGCAGATCGTCTGCTCCAAATCATTGGCTATGGCCGCCTCGAACTGATCCGGCAGGAGAGGGCTGAATATCAAGGTAGAGGCGGCAATCTTTGCCGCCCGGAGTTCGAGGGCCTCCTCGAGGGTCGTCACGCCGAGGTACTCAGCGCCCGCTTCAACCAAGGTCTTGACAGTTTGGACCGCCCCGTGGCCATAGGCATTGGCCTTCACGACAGCCATGACCTTCACCGACGGTCCGACGAGTCCACGAACCTGAGCCAGGTTATGCTTCAACGCACTCAGCCGCACCTCAACCCACGTTGTGTGCATTCGTCCTACCTCTTCTTCTGAACAGGCTTTTTCTTGCCGCGCGATGCCAGCTCGACCCATTTCCGCTGGTCATATTCGGCGATCCGCTCATAAAGCTGGTCGCCCTGACCGGCAAGGTACTTAGCGATCGTCATTGTGCCGATTATGTGCAGGTTCATCCGATACTTAAGCTGATACTGGCGCGCCCCTGCTTGCCGGGACTCGAACAGAAGCGTATTCGTACCCCCGTGGATCGGGAAGTACCTGTGAGCCAGCCTGGCCGGATGCTGATCCTCGATCTGATACGACTTGACCGTCATGTCGTGAGTCCGAAGCATGCCGATCACCAGGTTCAGCATCTTCTCGGACTTGGCCGCCACCTCGGGTGACGCTCCGCTGTCGGGACCTGCCGTTTCCAGAAAGTCGCTCCGATTGTTGCCCGGACTCAGCTCGTGCTCGTCAATGATCACGTCCGGCGAGATCGAATCTATCGCCTTTCGCACGCACAGCGTCTCAGGCTGCCAGAGATTCAGCCAATCCCGATTCAAGTCTGCGCCATTCGCATTTCGCCTCTGATTAAGATCCGCGCCGTCCGGGTTCATCATCGGCACTATGTAGAACGAAACCTTGGAGAGTATTTCGCCGGCATTCTTATCATTATCCAAGACCAGATTCTCCAACATGCTCAGCATCGCCTCAGTGGATGCCGGCTCGTTGCCGTGCTGCCGGCAAATAATGAAAAGCTTCTTCGTCGTCTCAGGAGGAACGGTGGGGTTCGAGACTGTGACTAGCGGAATATCCTTACCCTTGACCGATTGCCCGATCGTCCGAACCTGCATTCGCCCATATCCCGAAGTGGCATCGATCGCCTCAAGGGTCGCAAGCCATTTCGTCATGGCGCTATGCGAAGTGAGTTCAGCTTTCTGGGCCATGGCGATAGTGCTCATCGCCAGCAATATCAGCCCGATCCGTCCTATGGCTTTCAAGTTACTACTCCTCTTGCGACTTCCTGGCTGTGCAGCCTTTATAAACGCTCCATGCCCAATACCAGGGCTTCGAAATGGGAAGGTCGAACTCGCCGATATACTCGACATACTTTGCGCCGAATCCTTCCTTGAACCTGTTGAGTCCTGTCAGGTGCTCGTCTCCTTGGCCGTCCTTAATGGGAGATACCCCGCGAAAGTCATAGACAACACAACCGGCCTTTTTCGCCCATTCGATCATGCGCCATTGCATGAGATGGTTCGGCATCACGTTGCGATGGCGGTTGCTCGATGCGCCGTATGTATACCAGCACTTGTCGCCGAATATGAAGGACAGCGCCCCCGCGATCGCCTCTCCCTCGAACTCTGCGAGGAAGAGCTTCGCGTATCCCCGCTCCACGAGTGTATCCCACATGTGCTCGTAGTAATCAAAGCCCCGGATTCGAAATCGGTCGCGCTGGGCGGTCTCGGTCAGCAGGTCGTGAAACGTCTTCAGATCGGCCTTTGTGCAATCGAATCTGATCTGAACGCCCTTCTTCTCCGCAAGGCGTATGTTGTATCTCCACTTCGGCTTGCAGTTCTCCAGAAGCTCGTCTATGGAGGGAGTGAGTTCCAGCTTCATCACGCATCTGGGCTGGATGCCCCCAAACCCTCCCGGGTCCGAAATCCCCACGAACCCCGACTTCACAAGCCTGGAAATAATGGTTTTGTCCTCGATCGGCGGGTCAATCTTCAGGAGGATTCCCCCCTCCCTGGCCGCCCGCTCTTTCGCCCCACTGATCAGTGTTGGGAAAACCGATTGGTCCGATAGGTCCGACACCGGACCCCGAGGCGCGTATATGATGCTCTTGTTGACCTTTGGAATCTTCCGCTTGAGTAGGGATATTGCCCCGAGGATGCGTCCGTCTTCCATGACTGCCAGGCGGATTGGCTTCCATCCGCCGCTTCGCCGCTTCAGCTCGCCCCATTCGAATGACTGGAGCAAGTCGCCGGTAAGGTGTCCTGCAACGAACCCATCCCACAACTCCTTCTCGTTGTCCAGGATTTCATTGACCTGCATGAGGCGCCTTTCTCTGTAGCGGCAATCGCTGGCAATGATAGCACA
The DNA here is from genome assembly GCA_035686805.1 of Armatimonadota bacterium. Taxonomy (GTDB): domain Bacteria; phylum Armatimonadota; class UBA5829; order DTJY01; family DTJY01; genus DASRZD01. Next base: position 2,470 of record DASRZD010000045.1, on the reverse strand, counting down.
GGGCATGGGGAATGGTCAATGGCCACTCCGTGCCGTACACAGAGTGTGGGGTTTGTGAATGCAACGCGACTTTGTTTCCGGTTAACTGCAGAGCGATAATGTCCCCATGGAAAGTGGGGCAATAAGGATAAGTCAGAAGGAAGCAACGATATACGATGTGCTGAGAAGGGTATTGGATGGGACGATCAGTCTTAGGCAAGCGGCAGTGTATATGGGGGTGAGTTACCGTCATGCAAAGCGGCTTAAGGGCAAGGCACAGGAGGGCCCCGGCCGGATGGGCTGCGGGCGTCGAAGACGGTTGACGATGTGCTCACTACCCAGTATCTTTATGATGGTAAGAGCCTGGTTGCGGAGAAGGATGGGTCGGGGACTTTGAAGGTTAGCTACACCAACGGGTTGAATGAAGTCATAAGCCGCACCGAGCACGATGGGGAGAGTAAGGACACCATCTTCTTCCTCTACGATGCGAATTGCCCCCAGAGGATGGGGCGGTCCGGACGAAGCACCAAGAACTACTGCCCATACTCGAGCCTCGTGATGAGGGAGTCAGGCAGACCGGCTGAGCGCATCTTATCCTGAACAGCGGAGATAGGGTAGTCGAGGCGGCGGATGTCGAGGGTCTGGGCGTCCGTATCGTAGATCGCATAGGCGGCTTGCGGATTGCCGTCGCGCGGCTGCCCAATGCTCCCCGGATTGACGATGTATTGGAAGCCCGGCATCAGGCTGATCGTGCCCCCGCTCGTCATCGAGATCTGATCCGCGCCCATCTCACCGACCCTCCTCACGTAGTACTCGGCGACATGCGTGTGGCCGATAAAGCAGAGGTCATAGTCGTCCATCGAGTCGAAGGTTGGCCGAGCTTCCCAGGGCGAGTTGATATAGAAGAAACGCTCCGGCTTAGGAAGAGACCCGTGGACCATCATGAAGTGCTCGGATCGGGAGGTCAGCGGCAGGCTCTCGAGGAAGAGGCGGTTCTCGGCAGTCAACTCGTCACGGGTCCATTCGGCGGCTCTTCGGGCGGCCGAGTTAAACCAATCGAGCGCCATCTTGCCGGCTACCGCTGCATCATGATTGCCCAGCACGGTGACAGCCCTCTCCCTTACTATGTCGCAGCACTCATTCGGATTCGGCCCGTAGCCGACGATATCCCCGATGCAATAGAGGGATTCCACGCTACCCAAGGAGTCAAGGACGGCACTGAGCGCCTCCAAGTTCGAGTGTATGTCGGAGATGATGCCGAATCTCATGATCAAGGGTCCATGGTCTATGGTCAATGGGGGACAATACGGTTCAGCGTTCGATAGTCCACCATAGTTCGCTGGGAAAGGAAGTCGGTCGCGGATTGGGCGATGGTCTTGCCCTTCATCTCGGGCTTCTGATCGCTGCCCCAGATGGTGAAATAGCCGTATGCTCCATCCGCCAAAGGCTTGGTGGTGGCCACTCGATAGGTCTGATTGGCGACGACCGGCTCCGCCCCGATCATTGCTGACCTGATTCTCGACTCCTTGGGCGAGCCGGGATCGAATCTGACCGTCAGGCCGGAGACCTGCAGGAAGCCCATATTCTTCTGCGGATAGATGGAGACGCTGCGCTCCAGGGCCTTGAGGAGTTGAGCGCCGGTGAGTCTCATAACGACGACCTGGTCGTCGGGGTACTGGAGGCACTTCAAGACGTCCGAGGCCTTGATAGTGCCTGCCGGGATGGTGATCTCCCGGAAGCCGCCGGCCGGAATCAGGGCGACGGCAGTGCCTGCCGTACCCCGAACGGCATCCGAAATGAGATCTCCGAGTGAAGTCTCCTGGGTTTGGCCGCCCACGCTGCTGAGATCGGCCGGCGATTGAACATCCGCCGAGACCCCTATCGCGGCCGAGATGATGATTACCAAGACTGTGGCTAACGTTTTCATTGTCCTGCCTCCGAAACACTCCATCGCAGGTAAGCCTGGATGAAGAGGTCAATATCGCCATCCATGACTGCGACCACATTGCCGGTTTCAGCGCCGGTCCGGTGATCCTTCACAAGCATGTATGGTTGGAAAACGTAAGAGCGGATCTGATTGCCCCATTCGATGGCTCGCTGCTCGCCCCGAAGCTCGGCCATCTTAGCCTCGCTCTCCCGACGCTCCACTTCCATCAAGCGGGCCTTCAGGACCTTCATGGCCATGTCGCGATTCCGGTGCTGCGAGCGCTCGTTCTGACAGCTTACCACAATCCCGCTGGGGATGTGGGTTATGCGCACCGCGGAGTCGGTCTTGTTCACGTGCTGGCCGCCGGCGCTGCTAGCCCGATAGGTATCAATCCTCAGGTCGTCGGGATTGATCTCAAGCTCTTCGGCTTCGGTGACTTCGGGAACGACATCAACCGAGGCGAAGGACGTGTGCCGACGCTTATTCGAATCGAACGGGGAAATCCTTACGAGCCGATGGACCCCTCGCTCAGCCTTCAGGTATCCGTAGGCATTCAAGCCTCGG
>DASRZD010000044.1:0-6150 GCA_035686805.1 Armatimonadota bacterium | reverse complement strand
GAATTCGGTTTCTACCCAGCGCCTGACCCACTGCTCTTGCGCCTCCAGGGCAGCCTATTCGTGCGGCCAGGCCTCCGTAGGTCTCGCGCTCTCCATACCCTATCGCTTTGGCAGCCGCCCATACTCGCTGATCGAACCCTCCGGCATGAGAGATATCAACTTCGCAATCGAATTCTACCCGTTCACCGGCGAAATAGGCTGCAATCTGCTCAGCGGCTCCTGAGAAATCATGCTCAGATTCTACGAGCGTGCCCTCGATTCCTTCCTTGAGGGCCGACTCCGCCTCGTCATGGCTGGGTTTGGGAAGCTCCAAATCGGATATCCTGCCATCCGTGCCCGCTATCCCCACCCATCCCATCCTTGTCTTGAAAATAGAGTACCGTTTCATACTAATCTATACGAATTCCAATGGATATCCATTCCGACTGTTCACTGTTCACTGCTCACTGCTCACTAGGCTCCGGCATCTCCTCGGTGAGCGCCTTGCGGAACTCCGGGTCCAACTTGCCCCCATATTTCAGGCAAAGATGGGCTTCCTTCCATGCATCGGCATACTGCTTCTTCGTGTAATACGCCATCGCAAGCCCCCCATGCGATGGCGCGAAGTCCGGCTTGATTCGTATAGCCTCCTGAAACTCCTTCATCGCATCATCTATCTGGCCGCGTTGGGCGTAGATGATGCCAAGGCCGTTGTGGGCTATCGGGAAGTCGGGCCTAAGCCGTATGGCCTCACGGAACTCCTGCATGGCCTCCTCCATCTTCCCCTGCATGGCGAACACGATGCCAAGGCTATTGTGAAGATCCGCTGCCGCCGGCGATTCTGGTGATGCTGCGAGACCCGATTTGAACTCCTTTGCTGCCTCTTGCAGCTTGCCGGTATTCATGAGAAGCATCCCGAGGTCGAGTCGAGCGCTGACGTTGCCAGGAGCTGACCGGATTGCTTCCCGAAAATGCAGCATCGCCTCCTCGATCTTCCCCTGACTTCGAAAGATCAGAGCTAGGTTGTTATGGGCGGCCGACAGGTCAGGATCAAGGCGAATTGCCGCCTGGAACTCCTGCGCCGCCTCTTCCAGCCTGCCCATGCTCAGCAGAACAACGCCGTAGTCACAGCGCACCGCGCCTTGATTCGGATTGATGCTGATCGCCTTCTGGTATTCCTGGGCGGCCTCATCCATCTTGCCTTGCCTGCCAAGTATGGAGGCAAGATTGGCATGAGCCTCGAAAACATCCGGACTGATGCGCATTGCCTCTCGGTACTCGCTGATTGCACGGTCAAACTGGCCCATTGCCCTGAGCGCGTTGGCCAGATTGGCATGCACTGCGGCATCCTCCGGCTTCAAACGAACCGCCTCCTGAAGCTCCTGAGCCGCATGCTGAACCTTTCCCTGATGAAGGAGCGCGAGGCCGAGGCCATTGCGAGCGTCAGCATCATCAGGCAGCTTCCTGGTGATCTCCCGATAGCCGCTCTCGCTCCCGGCATAATCGCCCGCCTGAAGACTCAGCGCCGCCAGGTTTCGCCTCGCAGAGACATCATCCGGCGACTTCTCGACCGCCGCCTTCGCCTTTGCCAGGGCCTCATCCAGCTTACGCTTCGAGATGAGCGAGAGAGCATATGGAGGTCCATCACCCTCAGGAAACGCACTCGCCAGCTTCTGATATAGCGCGGTCAGCTTATCCAGCTTCTCATCCGAGAGGTCATCCATCCCCTTCGCGAGGTCAACCGCTCGAGTGATCTGGAGGACATCGGTATTCACCTGGTCGAGGGTAAAGATCGGATTCGGGGAAGTCGCAGGTCGCATGAAGGACCCGTCGTCCTTCACATGCTGAAGCCCGAAGGCGTGGCCGATCTCATGGATCACGGATTCGACGAAGCACTCTCTTCCGCCTTGCGGCTCTCTGATGAGGGCATATCGCTCGAATATGCTGGCGATCCCGCCCTCCACGCGCCTCAAGGCAATCTCTCGAGTGCTGGGCCACTGAGCCGTGAATCCGATCACCATATCCGCGTCGCCGAGGCTCACCTGCTCCTGTAGCGCCGTCACCATATCAAGAGCGCCAGTGGCGTCATTGGGTGACTTCCAGTCGCCGGCTTCTGAAACGACCAGTCGAACCTTGCCGAGCTTCTCCAGGATATCCGAAGCCGAGGAGATGATCGCCTTCGCGTAGTTCTCCCCGTCGAGGTGGAACTGCTTGAACTCCTCGTCCACGACGAGTTTCACTCGCACAATCCGCATGTCGCCATCATACTGAACGGCGGCCATTGCCGGGAGCGCAAGACATACCAGCGCCAGGAATAGGCAAAGTCTCCTCATATTCATAACTAGATTATAGCACGATACCAGAGGGGCTGCATGGCATGATTCTTGCAAACGTTTTCCCTCAGCAATTGACCAATCGATGATTATGTTGTAAGCTAATGTGGTAGAATCGTAGTCAGACGCTCACTAACAGGAGAGCTCAATGCGAAAACTGTTCTTGCCTTGTCTGAGTTTGGCCAGCGTGATGGTCATTGCACTTGTTTCCAAGGCGATTGCCTTGCCGTCTTACGTCTTTACGAACCTTGGCGTGCCGACCGAGTTCTCTAGCCACGCTTATGCCATCAATCAAATAGGACAGGTTGTCGGCGACATGAGTATCGATGGATCGTCAAGCCACTATCATGCTTTCGTTTACACGCCAGGCAACGGCAGTACTGATATCGGCACCCTCGGGGGCTACTGGAGCAAAGCATATGGCATAAATGACATGGGCTGGATCGCTGGTTGTTCCAATCTCAGTTCAGGGCCGGAGCGCGCATTCCTGTATACCCCCGATACTGGTATGGCAGATCTTGGTACGCTTGGAGGGTACCATAGCTGGGCCTATGCCATCAATAATTCGGGACAGGTTGTAGGATCGTCCTACACTAGAACAAGTTGGCCCCATAACGAGCATGCGTTCATTTATACCCCGGGGGTTGGCATGGTTGACCTTGGGACGCTGGGAGGCGCCGATAGTCGCGCCCTAGCGGTGAACGATGTGGGTCAAGTCGTCGGATGGTCAGTAACAAGCACATACTACCGGCATGCCTTCTTGTATACGCCGGGAATTGGTATGATGGACCTTGGAGTATTCCCGTATGATGACATAAGCACTGCAACAGATGTTAATAATGCCGGCAAAGTTGTTGGAAACTCGTCCTACGGCGGTATTCAGCCACGTGCATTCTTGTATACGACTCAAACTGGAATGACCGACTTGGGAACACTGCCCGATGACTTGTTCCCGGTGCCTGGCAGAGCAAGCAACTATGCCTCTGCAATCAATGACAGGGGGCAGATTGTCGGTCATTGCATGAAGGCCATATCCGGGGCTGGGTGGGCGTACTACTACCAACGAGCTTTCCTGATCGATCCGGATGCCGGCATGCTGTTTCTTGGCGACCTTATGGCCGACCCTGGGCAGAGATGGACTCCTCTTGGACCATCGGCGATCAATGATGCGGGAGAGATCGTCGGCGAGCGACGCATATACGATCAACCGGGTCTTGGGTACAACACGCGGGCGTTCCTTCTAACCTCGGCAGATAGCGTTATTCCCATAACGATTGATATCAAGCCTGATGACTCTCCGAATTGCGTGAACCCCAGAAGCCAAGGTACTTTGCCGGTCGCCATATTGACTGATACTTCCTTTGACGCTGCTGGGGTCAACCCATCTTCAGTCTTACTAGCCGGAATTGCGCCTGTTCGATGGTCAGTCCAGGATGTCGACGGCGATGGCGACAGCGACTTACTCTTTCATTTCAGCACATGTGATCTTCCCCTTAATGGTGATGTCGCTAAAGTCGTACTCGAATTGACGGGCGAGACCCAATCTGGACAGCGCTTCAGCGGTATGGATGAAGTGGCGATCGTAGGTAAGGTGAAGGAATAGCCGTTTGGCGATTTCCCAAGTCAGTCCTCATGAAGCGCAGCATACACCTTCTCCGCCACCGGGCGGGTGATGCCGGGGACGGTCACGAGTTCCTCCAGGGAGGCGCGCTTGACCCCGGCGACGGCTCTCCCCTGCCCGCTGGTAGAGGGAACAAAAGCCGGCGGCGTGTAGTCAATCGCAACAGGAACTTACGGCAGATATTTCAAATCCATTTGGCGAGGTGATCCCGTGCGGAACCCAAGATTGATCAAGATCGAAGTCCCCTGCCTCTTTATGATCGCACTGATGCTGGTTGCCGCCCACTCCTCTACCTCGGCGGACGATGCGTGCAAAAGTGTGGTGAAGATTGCCCTCACCCAGACCGAGCCCGAGTATGTGATGCGCGTGCTCGGCCTGTGTGGAGGGGAAACCGCCTCCGATGCCCGGTGTGGCCCCTGGTACGCCGATGCCCCTACGGGCGGCGAGTCGATACAGACGCCCCTCGGCAAAGGGGCGGCCCCACGCTCGGCCCGGCTCCTGCCGGTAGGAATTGACCTGGTGGTGCTCTATGCACTTGACCACTCCTTGATCGTTGCAGGCGAGCCAAACGCAGTCGAGCATTTGCAGAAGCTCATAAAGCACTTCGATGTCAAGCCCGGGAAGGTAGGCATTGACGCACTGTTTTTGCAATTGAGCCCGGATGCAGCGAAGCGCCTCCTCCCCGAGCTCCCACCCGAGGCAAGCTCATCCCACGTGCGCCTCTTCTCCGCCTTTGTTTCAGAGCACACGAAGGCCAAGCTCCGCGAGACGCTGGATAGTGGGGAGGCCAGGAAGGTCAGCTCCATGTCGGTGCAGACCCTCAACCTCCATCCGGCCATCCTCAAAATGGAACCGAAAAAGTCACCGGATGGCATGCCCTCGGAGCCCGGCACTAGCCTGCAGATGACCGTGAGCCCGAGGATCAATAAGGCGGACCGCTCCATCACGCTTTTCGAGGAGGTTACGGTCACGGAGCCGGAAGCACCCGTCGCCGGACACCCGGAGATCCCCGTCACCCAGACACAGTCGGTCTCTTCCACCAGGCGCGTGGCTTCCGGTGAAACACTTGCCTTGGTCGCATCTCGCGGGGAGAAGACTTGCCTCGTCTTGATCACCCCGCGCATCCTCGACTAGAGCCTGCGGAGTATCGGACGCGGGGCTGTGGCTGTGGGCTAAGATCGGTGGCATTGGGTTAGCTTCCCTAGCTTGCTTCGTCCAGGCTTACTCCCCGTGCAGATGCTCCCGGATACTCTCGGCGAGCGGGCGGGTGATGCCGGGGACGGTCATCAGTTCCTCGAGGGACGCACGCTTTACCCCTGCCAATGAGCCGAACCGCCGAATGAGCGCCTTACGACGAGAGTCCCCGATCCCGGGGATGCTGTCGAGAACCGACTTCCGAATCGTCTTTTTTCTCAGGATGTGATGGTACGCCACTGCAAACCGATGAGCCTCGTCCCGAATCCTCATGAGCAGCCTGAGTGCTTGGGACTCCCTCGGCAGCAGAAGAGGCTCGGCAGAAGATGGGGTGTAGACTTCCTCCAGTCGTTTCGCGAGCGAGATGACGTTCATCGTTCCGAGTTCATCGTTCAGCGTTGGGGTCTTTTCGATCGCTTCAAGAACGGCATTGAGTTGGCCGCGACCACCATCTACAAGAATTAAGTCCGGGAGCGGCAGGAACTTCTTGTCGCCGGACGCCGCCTTCGCAAGCCGGCGCATGAGGACTTCGCGCATCATCCCATAGTCATCGGGCTGGCCCGAGACGTGAATCTTGAACCGCCGATAATGCGACTTCGCCGGCAGCCCGCCCTCGAACACGACCATCGAGCCGACCGCCTCCTGGCCCTGGATGTTCGAGATGTCATACGCCTCGATCCGATGCGGCAAGTTCGGCAGTTCAAGAGTCTCCTTCAAGTCCTCAAGATCGGCCTCCGCCTGGTCTTCAGACATGGCCTCCATAGAGCGCTCGCGCTCGGCAGTCTGAGCGGCATTCTCTGCCGCCATCTCCACCAACCGCCTCTTCTCCCCTCGCTGGGGCTGGAGAAGCATGACCCTCGTGCCCCGACGAACTGCCAGCCATTCCCGCAGCACCTCATAGTCGGCCGGAATATGAGAAACCAGTATCTCCCGCGGGATATAGGTTGCATCGCGGTAGTACTGCTTAATGAACTCACCGAGCGCCGTCTCAGCAGTCTCGTCGGTCACTCCATCGAGGAAGAA